>JAOZLI010000052.1 GCA_029934915.1 Desulfocapsa sp.
AAAGGAAAAACCAAAGGTGTTATAAAAATAGTCAGGACTCCCACGAGTATTGACAGCGGAATACCAATCTTCACAAAATC
This sequence comes from Desulfocapsa sp., assembly GCA_029934915.1. Classification (GTDB taxonomy): domain Bacteria; phylum Desulfobacterota; class Desulfobulbia; order Desulfobulbales; family Desulfocapsaceae; genus Desulfocapsa. The sequence goes on from JAOZLI010000052.1 coordinate 81, forward strand.
CCCAAAACTGTATTCTCCCGGTCCGTAAACCATTAGATTCGTCTGGTAACTGACTGGTGAAATAAAGCTACAGGATGCACCCACCATAACTGTGATAACAAAGGGCATAAAACTCACTCCCAATCCCGAGGCAATGGTCATGGAAATAGGGAACATAAATACCGCCGAGGCAACATTTGTGACCATTGCATCCATGGCAATACATCCTAAAAATACGACGGCGAGAGCAAGATAAACGTTATCTCCGCCCAGTGTTCCAAGATATTGACCGATAAGTTCCGATAAGCCACTTGCTGTGACCGCTGATTCGAGTCCCATGGCAGAGGCAATGACCATTAATGTTGCAAAATCAACAGATTTTCCCGCATCGCGCATGTTCATACATCCGGTGAGGAGCATGGCACCTGCTGCCAGTAAGGCCGCGTTGAGCATGGACATAAATCCAAATGCCACCGAAAAAACCATGCTGACGGTGATGAGTGATGCAACCAGTGCTTTGTCGGTTCGCTGAATGCGAGCCCCACTTAGTTTTTTTACGGCGGAGAATTCCACCTCATTGCGATTGCGGTAGAAGAAACTGTCCTTTACTTCCAGTAGCACAACATCCCCTGCCTGAATAACTGCGTCCTGCAAAGGATAGTGCATGGCAGATTCACCCCTTGCAAATCCAACAAGTAATACGTGATTCGCGTGTTCCTGTTCCTGCTCAATTATATTTCCGACGCGCAGGCCAAGCATTGTGTTTCTTCTGGAGACTACTACTTCCACCAGATGATGCCTGTGGCGTTCGGATTGTTGGTCTCTTGTGGAGTAGAGCGGGGTGAGGCCAATGGTTGACCATAGAAATTTTGCTCCGGCTATGTCGGTGGAAAAACCGATTTTGTCACCTGCCTGGATGACCGTGCTTGGACTAACATCAATTCTTTTCTCGCCACAGTAGTAGCAAATAATTTCAAAACCTTCGGAATCCGCAAGACCAGCATCTTCAATGGTTTTTCCCACAAGTGGCCCGTTTGTTTCAACTGCAAGTTCCACCCTGAAATATCTGTGCGTGACCTTTGCTCCTCCGCTTAACTCGGTAAGGCGCTGCCTTGGCAGCAACCATTTCCCTGTAAGCATTATAAACGCAATTCCAATAATGGTTGCGGGTATGCCAATCCATGAAAGATCAAACATGCCAACCGGCTCCATATGGGGGAGGTTAGTTGCCCCTCGCTCAATGGTTTCATTGATCATTCCGTTGATTACCAGATTTGTCGCTGTCCCGATAAGAGTACAGGTTCCTCCCAGGATTGAAGCGTAGCTGAGGGGGAGGTACAACTTTTTCGCATCAAGGCCGCAGCTTTTTGACAAATCTCTGATTACAGGGATCATCATGGCAACAAGAGGAGTGTTGTTTAAAAAAGCAGAGCCAAAAGCGATATTGGGAAGGATCTTCAGCTGTGCCTGTAATATTGATTTTGGCCTGCCGATGAGTTTTTCACTGAGAATGGAGATAGCGCCGGTTGAATACATGCCTGCCGCAATCATAAACAGGGCGCCGATGGTTAATACACCCGGGTTATTAAATCCCTTTAAGGAGTCTTCGAGTGGGGCAATCTTGAACGTGATGGTGAGCGTCAGTGCGCCAATAAAAATTGCTGCAGGCGGCAGTTTGGTGAAAATTAATAAGCCAAAGGTCGCAGCCAGGATAGCGACAATAATATACAGTTCAATCATTAGTGTGCCCTTAGTGTCAGATTTTCTTAATGTTCAAAAATGACAAACTCGTAAAAAGACACGCTCACCATGAAGTGCATGAAGAACATGAAGTTAAAGGACTGATTCGCTGTTATTCTTTTCTTCATGCCCTTCGTGCGCTTCATGGTGAAATAGGTTTTTACGAATCCATCAAAAATAATAACTATTATATATAAACGAAAAATTATCACTATGTCAAATACAGAGCAGTGATGTTTAGGGTTTGTTTGTTGTCTCTTTCCCCACTTTCCGCCACCCGAAAAAATTGCATTAATGAGAATTTTTTCTATTTCTTTAGACTCCCTTTCATATCAATATGTTCGGCCATGAAATGTCCTGTTGTCTTCTTCGGCGTAGAAATGGTCGTTCTGGGAAAGTGCACGTTGTGTTGTGGCTGTTCGTTTTCGATATACCAAGTATGGTGTTTTTGGGGATTGCGTTGTTTTGTCTAACATACTGGAGTCAAAATGAAAAATCCTTGACAATTCGTTCGGATCTGCAGTAAAAATACGAATAAGGTGGAGTGAAGTGGTGTAAAGTGGAAACAGGTGGAGTTGGATGGGCACTAAGACAGCCATAAAAAGCAGATTTCGTACCAAGTCTGAGCATAGTCTGGATACCAAGGGACGGTTGAATTTTCCAAGCCGCTTTCGTGATGTCCTGGCTCAGTATGGCTCAGAAACCCTGATTTTGGTCGCTTGGAAAAAACATCTCCGTGCCTATCCTGTATCTGAGTGGGAAGTTCTTGAAGATCAATTGGTGAAGAGAGGGAAGGAGCAGCCGCAACTTATCGACTTTATTCGTTTTGTTCTCTCTGGGGTTACGGAATGTAATCTGGATAAGCAGGGTCGTATTTTGATTCCTGCTGCACTTCGTAATGAGGCGCATATGGAAAAGGAGGTTGTGGTAACGGGTATGCTTGAGTTTGTTGAGATATGGGACAAAGAGGCCTGGCAGGTTAAGCAACAGACTACTCGCGATAATGCCGAAAGCTTTAACGAAGCCTTGGTAGGGATCCTCTAATGGCGGAGCAGGATGAAGCTGCAAGGATACATCAATCAGTACTGCTCAAAGAATGCATAGAGTTTCTGGGTCCGCAGGATGGGAAAACCTACATGGACGGAACCATGGGGCTTGGCGGCCATACCGAAGCCATTTTGCAGGCGAGCTCTCCCGGTGGTCGTGTTATTGCTTTTGACTGGGATGGCGCAGCAATTGAAAAGAGCAGGGAACGGTTGGCACCATATGGTGATCGACTGAGCATTGTCAGACGGAATTTTTCTGAAATAGACGATGGGCTTGCGGAATGCGGGCTTGAGACCGTTGATGGGATTCTCATCGATATAGGTCTTTCCTCTCTGCAACTGGATATAGGTGGTCGGGGGTTTAGTTTTCAACGGGATGAGCCACTGGATATGCGAATGGATGTTCGGCGGCCGCTCACCGCAGCAAGCATTCTGGCAGATTGTTCGCAAGAAGAACTGGCGGATATTTTTTACTACTACGGTGAAGAGAAACAGGCAAGACGGATTGCTTCTTTTATTGTTGAAGAACGAAAACAGCAAGCCATAGAGACATCGGGCCAGTTGGTGGATGTGATAAGCAGGGCTGTTCCAAAAAGGTTTCATCCGAAAAGGAAACATGTGGCAACTCTGGTGTTTCAGGCGTTGCGTATAGCAGTAAACACGGAACTTGAAAATCTCTCTGGTATTTTAGCCGACGCTGTAAAGCATCTGGTACCAGGAGGCAGATTCTGTGTGATATCTTTTCATTCACTGGAAGATCGGATGGTGAAGAGAAAGTTTAGAGAAAATAAGATGTTGAAAGTTATTACCAAAAAGCCGGTTGTGGCAGGACAGCAGGAAAAGGAAACAAATCCACGATCACGAAGTGCCCGTTTACGGGTGGCTGAAAGAATTAAGGACGAAGAGGGTTAATATTATGATTGTTAATTTAGCATCCCATACAATTGTTCCACGCACAGGTTCTATCAGGTCTCGTTCCAGGCGTAGAAAAGGACAGCGGAGAGTACTTCCAGGTGGGAAGCATCTCTGGCTTGCCCTTACAAAGGTCGTCTGTGGCTTTGGATTGTTTCTTTTTCTTTCGTCTCTTTGGTTAAATAGCAGCATTTCTGACGTAAACGCTGAGATAAACAGAGTTGAGAATCAACACGAACAGCTGGTGAGTGCAAATATTCTTATGCGTGCTCAAAAGGCTCGTCTGTTCTCTCCTGAAACAGTAGGAGAGTTAGCGGGAGATAAACTGGCTATCCATCTGCCAGGGTCGGGACAGTATAGAAAATTTTAAAATCAGTTTGGAATGCTCAGGAAATCCCGCCTTAGAACGAGAACAAAGAAAAGACGGTGGCCGATAACCCTCCTCATTTTCTTAGGCTTGGCAGCCATAGTTGCCGGGGTTGGATTTATTTATCGACAGAAGGTGCTAGGTTTTATAAACGTCTGGCAGGAAACGTTTAGCTCACAAGCCGTGACCGCGGGTGGGGATATTCGTGGCGTAATTTTTGATCGTAATTTTAAAGAGCTTGCCCAAACTCTGGAACGGGTATCTCTGTATGTACGACCTAGGGAAGTTGTAAATCTGCCCGATGCCGCAGAGCAGATTGAAGAAATACTCGCTTTACCTAAGTCCGAGGTATTGACAAAGCTTGAACATGATTCGCATTTGGTCTGGTTACGGCGAGATATTACCCAGGAAGATGAGGAGCTGGTAGCAGAGCTGAATTTGCCCGGATTTTATTTTCACAGGGAGTCTGCAAGAAGTTATCCCGAGCAAGAAAAAGCATCTCATTTGATCGGGTATTCTGCGAATGATCAGGGCTTGGCAGGGGTTGAACATTATTACAATCGCCTGTTGAGTAATGATCGTGTTCGGCAGGAGGATCAACCCACTGTAGATCTTGCGGGAATGGAGCAGACACAGGGGCGTGGACATGATCTGGTTTTGACCCTGGATATGAAAATACAGACCATTCTTGAAGACTATGTCACTGGAATTGGCAAAAAAAAGGGCGATGCACGGATTGCCTCGTTACTTATAGATATAGGCAACGGCAAGATTATAGCGGGGGCAAATTACCCGTCTTATAATCCTAACAGTGTCTGGCAACATGATAATGAGTTGCTTGAACCGTTGTTGCTTACACCAATGGTGATCCCCGATACAATACGCAGCTTTTTTCGGGAAGCTTCTCTGCTGCAAGGCGGATGGGAACAGGCAACGCAGGTCTACCCCTGGAGTTTGGTCGCAGGGGAAATGAACTTTGGCCGGCAGATACGCTTGTGGGATCGTTTACAGTTATCCACCGATATTCATGTGGATTTTTCAGGTGGAAAAAAGAAACAAACGCACGTGCCGCAGTTGGTGAGTTGTCTGCCAGGCATGGATTGTGGAGCGGTTCCCAGAATGGCGACACCTCTGAAAGTGTTGCTTGGGATGAGTCATCTGGTAAATGGTGGGAAAAAGATTCAACCACATATTCTGGATCGGGTTATAGAACACGGCTCTCAGAAAGAATATTATTACGATGCTTTTTTGCAGGAGAAACGCGGACGTCATGTGCTGCCATCCCTTGTTTCCCAAGAGTTACTCGGGCTTTTAAGAGCACAGGGAGAAAAGGCAGTGCTTGGAACGAGAGTTTTAACGGGTGAAACGGTGTCACTGGCCCCGGATTACTCCGGGGGAGAGTATGTTCGTGATCAGATGGCACTGCTAGTTTTTTCGGGCATGAAACCTGATCTTATGCTGTTGATAGTTTCCAGACAAAATACACTGGAGCCAAGTCAACAGGGCGGGCGGGGGCTATCCTCTCTTACGGAGAATATTGACTCTATACTGCCTTCCATGGTTGCGCTGCAGCAGATCAGTATAAATATTGCTGATGTGGTGGAAATCCAGGAAGGGGATGAACAGAACTTCAAAAGTAGGCCTGGCCAGCAGCAGGGGCGAGCAGAATCACTGGCAGCTGTGCTAAAAGAGCACACCATGCTTATGCCTGATTTGAAGGGGATCAGTCTCAGGAAGGCATTACGGATTCTTCAGCGTACAGAGCATAAAATTGTAGTTCAGGGGACCGGGCGTATCGTAAGTCAAAGCCCAAAGCCCGGCCAAAAACTGGTGAAAGGTGCAACGATAAATCTGTTTTTAAAGATTGATACCGAGGCTAAAGCGGGCAAGCCCGCAAGACTATTAGACTGAAGGCTTTGAGGTTGTTAGGGGATGTGTTTTTTATTGCAGCTTTGAAGGAGTAAGGCACTAAAAATTCATTTAACTATCATTCCAACATCACAGGGTAGAAAAATGTCACAAAAGGAACGTAGCATCATCGGCGGAGAGTGGAGTTGTACTACTCCCGGAACTGCTACGTCGACCTCCTCCATTGCTCTGGCCTCCCTTCTAGAATCTGTTGATTGCTCTTGTCTTCATCAGGATCCTGCCAATACTCCTATTCAAACCATCAGCATCGATTCCAGAAAGTGCGATAGCACCAGTCTTTTTATTGCTCTTTGTGGTCAGGAGATGGATGGACACGATTTTGTGGAGCAGGCAATTGCAAGTAACTGTGCCGCTGTTCTTGTGGAGAAAGGACGCTTGTCAGCAGCTCAATATCAGGAAAGCAAGGCATGTGTTATCGAGGTCGATGACAGCAGGAAAACCTACGCAACGCTTGCGGAAACGCTGTTTAATCATCCTGCCAGTGATATGACAATGCTTGCCGTGACAGGCACCAACGGAAAAACGACCATCAGTTATCTTTTGGAAACTGTCTTGCGTGCAGGTGGAAAAAAGGTTGGAGTCTTGGGCACCATAAATTATCGCTATTTTGATGATGCAGGAATTCAGCATGTTATTCCATCACCCTTTACCACTCCAGAGCCCCTGCTTTTACAGGGGATTCTGCGAAAGATGGCTGATGCAGGGGTAGATCATGTGATCATGGAAGTCTCATCGCATGGGCTTGAACAAAACAGGATTGGCCATTTGCTGTTTGATGTGGCAGCATTCACAAATCTGTCCCGTGATCATCTGGATTATCATCATGACATGCAATCCTATTTCGAGGCAAAATCCATTCTGTTTACAGAGCATTTGCGAAAGAGTGGTCAGGTTGTGATCAATTTTCCGGTGATGAAATCAGAGTGGAGTGGAAAACTGCAAAGCCTCTGCCTGGATAACTCGCTCTCGCTTATTACCTGTGGAACGGTGAACAGTGATATTTATCCGGCATCTGTACAGCGGACCTTGCAGCAAACCGAAATTGTGCTGCACACCAAGTCCTGCGAACATACTATTTGCTCTCCTCTTGTTGGTGATTTTAACGTGGAGAATCTGCAAGTCTGTTTTGCTATGGCTTTTGCTGCTGGGTTAGAACTCTCTACCATTTGCGATGCACTTGGCGAAGCAACTGGAGCCCCTGGGCGTATGCAGCGTATTGCCAGCTGTGAGACGGAAGAAAACATACTGCCCACACTGTTTGTGGATTATGCTCATACACCGGACGCCCTGCGCCAGGTATTGTATACCTTTAAACAACTTCCCCACGGAAAACTTTATTGTGTGTTTGGCTGTGGTGGGGACAGGGATAGTGGCAAACGTGCTTTGATGGGTGAGATCGCAGGGTGTTATGCAGATCGCGTCATCATAACCGATGATAACCCACGGACTGAAGATCCTGCTACCATAAGAGATATGGTGGCAAAAGGAGTAGAGCAAACTACCCTGCCAAGGCTGGATATTGACTGTTTGCAGGAGAAACAGAATGATACAAATGGTTTTTTTCTGATTCCTGACCGTAAAAGAGCTATTGCTATGGCTATTGAGGCCGCAACGGCTCAAGATATCGTGCTTATAGCGGGCAAAGGGCATGAGGATTATCAGATCACAGGCGAAGGAAAACGTTTTTTCGATGATTCTCTGGAGGTAAAGAAAGGACTGTGTAAATGGAAATTTGAGTCACTGATCTTTGCCACCGACGGAAGGGCCAGAAATGGTAAGGTTTCTCACTTTTCTCTAGGGTCTGTTGTAACAGATTCGAGGAAAGTGCAGAAAGGTGATATATTTGTGGCATTAAAGGGTGAACGTTTTGATGCACACGACTATATAGAAGATGTGGTTGCTGCGGGAGCAGGGTGTCTGCTGTTAAGTCATGAGCCAAAGAGTGCTATCACAGCTCCTTATATAGTGGTAGCTGATTCACAGGATGCTCTGGGAGATCTTGCTGCGTACAGACGTTCGTGCATGAAAACGATCAGTAATCCGACCATAGTAGGTATAACCGGAAGTAGTGGTAAAACCACAGTTAAAGAGATGTGCGCTGCGATTTTTCAAACCCGTTTCCCGGATAAACTGGATAAGCCAACGGGCAGAGTGCTTAAAACAGAAGGCAATTTTAACAACCTGATTGGTTTGCCCTTGTCTCTGTTACCCCTTGAGCCAAAACATAGAGTGGCTGTGCTGGAAATGGGTATGAATCGACCCGGGGAAATAGAAAAACTGACTAAAATTGCAGACCCGGATATTGCATGCATAGTAAACGTACATGGTGCTCACCTGGAAGGTCTTGGAACAATTGAAGGCGTAGCAGCGGCCAAGGGCGAACTCTTTAGAAATTGCAGAAAAGAGAGTGTTCTAATCGTCAATAATGATGATTTACGAGTGGTCGAGCTGGCCGGCAAATGCGAACAGAAGAAAATTACTTTCGGGTTTGCACTATCTGGGGTGCAAACCCCGGATATTTCTGTTTCTACCCAAGGTAAAGAAGGGATACAAAGTGAGAATGAAGAAATTCGTTTTGTTCTCCAGATCGGTGCGCAGTCGGAGTCGGTAACCTTGCATGTCCCCGGACAACACAATGTTGCCAACGCCATGGCCGCAGCGGCAATAGCGCATGCAGCAGGTGCTGGAATAAAAGATATTGCCAAGGGGCTTTCGACCTTTCAGCCAGCAGAAAAAAGAATGCAGATCCTTGATGGTCCAGCAGGGAGCAGGATTATTAATGATTGTTATAACGCCAATCCTGCATCCATGAAAGCAGCCATACAAACGTTGACTGAAATTGCAACTGCTTCATCTGTAGCTGTTCTTGGCGATATGCTGGAATTAGGTGCCGGAAGTTACCAGCTGCACAAAGAAGTCGGGATGCTTGCTGCTGATTTAGGTGTCTCTTTTGTAGCTGTTCTTGGTGAATATGCTGAGGCTGTGGCAGAAGGAGTGAAGAAAAGTAAAAATGCCGGGACAGAAGTTCTGCAGTGTGCAAATCAGGATCAGTGTTACAGCTGGTTGCAAAAATTAATACAGAATAATCAATTGAAAGCTGGATCTTATATTTTGGTAAAGGGCTCACGCGGAATGCATCTGGAAAAACTGGTGGAACAACTATGATTTATTATTTCCTGTATCCGCTTCATGAGACTATTGGTGCATTCAATGTCTTTCGTTATATCACCGTACGTTCCATTGGTGGTGCTGTTACCGCTTTTCTGATTATGTTACTTTTGGGCCCCTGGTTTATACGAAAGTTGAAACAACATCAAATAGGACAGGTGGTTCGTGAGGACGGGCCGGAGACGCATCTGGCCAAAAAAGGCGTGCCCACCATGGGTGGCGTATTGATTATTGCCGCAATTTCCACGTCTTCTCTTCTCTGGACACGTTTGAATAATCCATTGGTCTGGCTGCTGCTCTTTGTCTTGCTCTTTTTTGGATGTATTGGTGCAATTGACGATATTCGAAAGATTACAAAGAAATCAAGTGATGGTTTGAGTGCAAGGGGGAAACTCTTTCTGCAGATTTTCGGTGCTTCCATGGTGGGACTTTTTGTTCTGCTGCATCCTGGCTACGATGGGCTTTTAAGTGTTCCATTCTTTAAAAATCTGCAGCCTGATCTTTCCTGGTTTTATATCATTTTCGCTATCCTGGTTATTGTGGGCTCTTCAAACGCAGTAAATTTAACCGATGGCCTGGATGGCCTTGCAGCAGGCCCCACCATGATTACAGCTTCTGTGTATCTGATCTTTTCCTATCTTGCCGGGCATGCCGTACTTGCTGATTATCTACAAATTCCTTTTGTAAGTGGGGCCGGTGAACTGGCAGTTTTTTGTGGTGCCATGGTAGGTGCCTGTCTGGGATTCCTCTGGTTTAACGCCTATCCGGCTCAGATCTTTATGGGCGATGTGGGTTCTCTTGCACTGGGTGGTGCTCTTGGGGCTGTTGCTATTATCATTAAGCAGGAAATCCTTCTGGCGATCGTTGGTGGTATTTTTGTGATGGAGGTTATTTCCGTTATTTTGCAGGTGGGATATTTTAAAATCAGTCATGGTAAACGTATTTTTCTAATGGCACCCTTTCATCATCATTTTGAGAAAAAGGGATGGGCTGAACCAAAGGTTGTGGTCAGGTTTTGGGTTGTCTCCATTATTCTTGGCCTGATAGCCGTTGCAACACTGAAAATTCGATAATGGCAAAGGATTCGAAAATACAAGCGGGACAGCGCTTTGTAGTTATGGGCATGGGTGTGTCAGGACGTGCTGCTGTGCAATTCCTTCTGCAGCAGGGAGCCAAGGTTGCTGTGAGTGATGCGGGTGACTTTGCAGATCTTGCCGATATTGATCAGGCAATTGTTCAGCAACATGAACTTTCTTTTGAAGGCGGTGGTCACACTGAATCCTTCTGCTCAAATTGTGACGCTGTTTTCTTAAGTCCTGGTATCCCAACGGATATTGCTGTTGTAAAGCATCTACACGCACGTGGTATTCCGGTTTTAGGAGAATTGGCCATTGCGGCTCCTTATCTTACAGAAACAATCATTGCGGTAACCGGAACAAACGGCAAGACCACGGTAACGGCGCTGATTGGGGAATTACTGCGACATGCAGGAAAAGAAGTCTTTGTCGGTGGCAATATTGGTACCCCGATCCTTGATTATCTGCGTCATGGAAAGCGGGTGGAATGTTTAGTTCTTGAGCTTTCCAGCTTTCAACTGGAATCTGCAGGGAATTTTCGGCCCCATATCGGAATTTTGTTGAATGTTACACCAGATCATCTCGATCGGCATAAAAATATGGTTGATTATGCTGCTGCTAAAATGAAGATGTTTCTTCGTCAGGGAAAAGATGATATCGCTATTATCTGCGAGAGTGATCCCATGAGTCAGCAGATTAAACCGCTCTTGAATGAACAGAGAAAGTTTTGTTTTGGAGGTCTTGACAGTAGTTGCAGTGCACAGGGGAGCGGAGCAACGTTTACAATTACGCTCGATGATCAGGAACAGGAATTCTACAGCCTCGAGAAAACGTCACTTCATACACATACCGGCTTGTTAAACAGTGAGGCCGCAGTTCTTGCAGTATCGTTATTGGGCTGTGAAAAGCAGGACATTGAAAGAGGATTAAAGGATTTTACACTTGCTGCGCATCGATTGCAGTTTGTGCGGGAACAAAATGGGGTGTGTTATTATAATGATTCCAAAGCCACTAATACAGGCGCAGTGGTCACTGCTCTTGCATCATTTAGAGCAAATGTGGTTCTCCTGGCAGGTGGCAAAGATAAGGGTGAAGATTACACAGCATTAAAGGAATCTGTTGGGGAGAAGGTCAAAGAGTTGATACTTCTTGGTGAAGCAGCCGACGCCATTGAAGCTATTCTTGGGACTGTTGTTTCCACCAAACGTGCACAAAGCATGATTGAGGCTGTGCAATTTGCAGCAGATCTTGCGGAACCTGGCGATACGGTTCTTCTGGCTCCGGCCTGTGCCAGTTTTGATATGTTTGACAATTATGGGCAACGGGGTGATGTCTTTATGCAGGCGGTAATGGATTTAGGCGAAACCTCAGCAGGGAAGGTCGACCGATGACTGATCCCATTCGACTCATGCT
>JAOZLI010000276.1 GCA_029934915.1 Desulfocapsa sp.
ATGAATTCAAATCATTCGTCAATTTTCCCCAAGATAATAAGGTGAAAATATGAGTACTCTTATGGAAGATGTAAAAAAAATGCCGATTTCCGAGAGGATTCAACTCGTTGAAGATATATGGGACACAATCGCGACGGTACCGTCTGGTTCTCATCCCACTTTAAAACTTTCTAGGCCAGAACTGGTAGAACTGAATCGTCGTCGAGATGCTCATCGGGCAGATCCTGCGTCCGGGATCCCTTGGGAAGATGTTCGGTCCAAACTTTTTCGCGGATAATTGTTGATGCAAGTAGTTTTTCGGCCGGAAGCGGAACAGGAGGTCTTTGAAGCTCAGGATTGGTATGAATCATGTTCCCCAGGTTTAGGATATGAATTTTCCCGTGCGGTTGAGGTTGCAGTGGAGTTGGCCACACGGATGCCACTTGCTCATCCACAAATAGAGGATGAATAGCGACATGTAATTCTTCGCAGGTTCCCTTATTCAATAATATTTCTTCCCTTTGATATAGAAATTCTGATTGTTTCCTGCTTCCATCACAAACGAAAGCCGCTTTCGTGGTTGGAGTAAATCGTTAATAACTTCATTTAAAATGAATGTTCGGGGGAGGACAACATCTCACCCTATATACCTGACAAATGGTCAGAACATATTCCCAGCCAACAAAATGGACAATCATCTTTGTCTTGATACTTTCTGGTACTATCTGCTCCTTGCTGTTGTCCCTCTACTCGTATTCATCGCTTGCGCCAGACCACTCCTTGAAAACAGAAGCATTACCATTGGAGGGGGAGACATTATAATCCATGACAGATTTTGTAAGCCGTTGGAAATGAAGATAGCTGGAGATCTGTATCAGATAGTTATGAAAGATGACAGTGTACGATCCTTTCGTTTCCAATCAAAAAACAAGCCTATCCAATTCAGCCCTATGGCTTATCATAATGGGAGTGAGTTGGCAGAAACAATTCTGGAGCAGATGAAACAAGAAGGGGCTATCGTCGAGATTGTGTCTGTTTAACAGTGCCGAGATTAAAACAACTTTAAATAAATAGGTTCCGTTTTTCACTGTCATCATATAAGAACACGCCAGGCAATCTCTCCAACATAACTAATCTCGCAACATAATTCCTGAAAAGTCACGATCCCAATTTTATAACATGATGTTCAACTGTCCTATAGCAATTTTGTTGAGTTTTTATAATCGTGTCTCCGGTGGGTTCTTCTTCAACCCGATGAATTCGGCATTAAGACTTTCAAGGTTGGAGAGTACAACCTGGTCTTGAAGGATTCGATAGAATTACTGGCTACACAGGTGGCTTAAAATGGGAGATGGAATATCTTTTGTAAGTCTTATTGTGACAGGTTTTAAACAAAATCCTACGGATATTTTACCCTAAATGTTTATTTGCACCCATGTTCTTTGACCTACCTGATTACCATCAAAGCTCAGGTAAATGTGAAATGCAATTGTAGGAGCCCCGCCCCTGCGGGCGATTTTACTGGATTATCAGCAATCTACAATCGCTCGCGGGGGCGAGCTCCTACATTAAATATAGTTTAGCTGAGCTTTGATGGTAATCAAGTTGACCTAAGTGTCAAGCTGGTGATGTGTGACATTATGTCTCGCTTGTCCTATTTTGCCCCACTTCTTGTTTGCACCTAAGTAGCATTGCTTCAGCTTTTGCTCCATTGTTCTACACAAACTCGTTCTCTGAGTGACACATTGTCGGGGCTTAGTGGCAAGTCCACCACCAGTCTTTTCCTATTTTTCGTTCTGGCGCAATCATTGCTATAGGAACCGAATAGTTGCTGTACAGCTTTCTCAACCAAAACGACTAAAGCTGCAAAAAGAGAATTTTAAGCCCTAAAACCGGAGAATTATAAATGTCCCAGCCCACTCAAGCATCCAATACCAATTGGACCCTTCTCTTCCTTTGCTGGCTTCTAGTCACAGGTTCTACCATGGGAAGCGTATTTTTCAGTTATGTGATGGAATTTGCCCCCTGTGTCCTCTGTTGGTATCAGCGGATCTGCCTGTTCCCGTTGGTTCTGATCATAGGAATGGGGCTATTCCCCGTTGATAAGAAAGTGGTGAAATATGCCCTCCCTCTAGCGCTGGCAGGTTGGCTGACAGCCCTGTATCACAGTCTACTCTATTCTGGAATTATTCCAGAAAGCATACAGCCCTGCAGCCAGGGAGTTTCCTGTACCGAGGAATATATTAATCTCTTTGGTTGGATCACCATACCAATGCTTTCTCTATTTTCATTTTCATTAATAATTGCGTTATTGCTTATCTTTAAAAGGAGGATGTCCAAGTGAAACCCGTATTGTTTGTAGTTGCATGTGTTCTGTTTGTGGTAGGATTTTTATTCGCTAATTCTTATTACAAGGATTACAAAACGGATAAATACAGTTTTATAGCCCAGGAAAATGCCCAAACCTTTGTCAGAGATCATTCCCAGACCCTGGGAAGTGATGATGCAAAGGTCTATCTGATTGAATTTATGGATCCTGCCTGTGAAACCTGCGCTGCTTTTACTCCCTTTGTAAAACAGATGATGGCCGCCAATCCCGGCAAAATAAAACTTGTTCTTCGTTATGCTCCCTTTCATGATGGGGCGGACTATTTTGTTACGATTCTTGAGGCTGCTAAAAAACAGGGAAAATATTGGGAAACCCTTGATGTTATGTATAAGTCGCAGCCTGCGTGGGCCAGTCATCATAATCCGCAGCCCGAGAAGATATGGCAATTTCTGCCAAAAGTTGTAGGACTCAATATCGAACAACTTAAAAAGGATATGAATGATCCTGCAATTGCAGCACTTATTGCCCAGGATATAGCCGATGCAAAAACACTGGACGTTCGTAAAACTCCTGGTTTCTTTGTGAATGGGAAGCCTTTGCAAACCTTTGGCTACAGGCAATTACAGGAACTTATTCAAACAGGACTGAATGAACAGTACCCCGAACAATCGAAAAAATAGTGAGTATATTATGAAAAGAATATTCTTTATTCTCTTGTCGTTAGCATTATTTTTACCCATTTCCGGTTGCGGCCCTGCACCGGAAATGGCTGAAGTTGGTAAGCCTGCTCCGGATTTTACTCTGGTGGACAGGACAGGAAAAACCTGGAAACTTTCGGATCTGAAAGGACAGGTGGTTTTTGTCAATTTCTGGGCAACCTGGTGTCCTCCATGCCGTGAGGAGATGCCGTCCATGCAGCGTCTGTACTCGACGTTGCCTAAGGATAAATTCAAGATGCTGGCCATACTCAACAAAGATGATCCCGGTTTGGCAGACAGTTTTGCCAGGCAATTTGGTCTAACCATGCCGATTCTGGACGATCAGGCCAATCTGGTTGGTCCAAAATATGGACTCACCGGAGTTCCTGAGACCTTTATCATAGATAAAGAGGGAATTATGCGAGAAAAATTCATTGGCCCTGCCAGATGGGATGCACCGGGTTATGTGCAAATGCTGATGAGTTATATCAACCAGTAATAGGAAAGCGTCCAGGTTATTTAGGCTGTTGGCTAAATAACGGGTTTAAGGTTCGCTCCAGTCCGCTAGGACTGTAACTTTCTTGATTTTTAAACTCTTTTTGCATTTCCGTTTGTATCATGCGAGTTCCTCGCAAAGACTGATACAAACAAAAACGTAAAAAGA
>JAOZLI010000277.1 GCA_029934915.1 Desulfocapsa sp.
GATCCAAAGCCTGGTAAGTCAGAGCGTTTTCATGGGACATCTCTTATTACTCCAAATCAAATGGAAGCGGAGAAAATGTCGGGGATAAGTATAGACAGTAAAGCTGAGCTTGTAAAAGCCGCAGAGCTTCTTCTTGAAAAAGTTTCCTGTGAGGCTGTGTTGATTACTCGTGGAGAGCATGGTATGGCACTCCTTGAGAAGGGGAAGGGCTTGCTTTCCATTCCAACCACAGCCCGTGAGGTTTTTGATGTGACAGGCGCAGGGGATACTGTTATTGCTGCTCTTGCTCTTGGGCTTGCGGCTGGTGCTAGTTATGCTGATGCTGCGGCGCTTGCCAATATTGCTGCTGGGGTGGTGGTTGCTAAAGTGGGTACTGCAACGGTGAGTGTTGAAGAAATTTTGGCTGTGCTCCATGGTGAGGATTTGGTGGAGACGGCTTTTACGCGTTTGGTTTAAGAAGTTGAAAAATATTGAGATCGGGTTTGAGGGTTGCTCCAGTTCGCTTTGACTGTAAATTCCTTGATTTCCTAAGTTCGCTGCGCCAAAACGGAGTCTCGTAGATAAGTATAAAATTCTACCTCGCTTACCTACAAAATCGTCCGTTCATCACTCAAACAATGTGATTTTTATGGCTTCGCTTCACTAAGGAAATGCTACGGAATTTCCAGAATGGCGCGAACTGGAGCAACCCTCAAACCCTTTTGCTAACTCTTAGTAAATTGCTATTGTTGTTAAATGGTTGCTATTCACTTTACAAGTTTTGCACTGAATTGAGGGGACGGATTTTATTTTTCCCTGCATGAGGGCTAGGGACAGAATGATTTTCGAAAAAAGACTCGAAAAAATTCAGTCCCCCAGATCAAGTGGAAAAATTGAATCTGTCCCCGGTTTGAAAGATCCGTGCTAAATAGTTGCGTTAAATATTACAATGAGGAAACATGTCCAGTAAAAGCATGACCGGGTTCGGTCGAGGTGAAGCAGAAACAAAAGGCAGGCGATGGACTGTGGAGATTCGCTGTGTGAATCATCGGTATCTTGATCTTAAGATGAAATTACCTAAAGGCTACGCCGGCCTTGAGGAACGTGTTCGTAAAAGTCTGACGACCATGTTCACTCGTGGCCGGGTGGATGTTACGTTGACCGTAAGTGGAGATTTCTCTGATCTTCAGGAAATTGAGGCAAATACAAGTCTTGCTCTTACCTATCGTGATTCCCTTGCAAAACTGGGAGAGCAGCTTGGTCTTGCAAATGATACCAGTCTTTCCCGGCTTGCATCGTATCCAGATGTGTTGCAGCTTAACCAGCGAACAGAAGATCTCGATGATGTCTGGCAGGTGATGCAAAAAGCACTGCTTGAGGCTATCACAAACTGTGATACCATGAGAAGTGAAGAAGGTGAGGCCATGGCCGCAGACCTTCGTGAGCGGCTGGATCTCTTTTCTGCAGTTGTTACGAAGATTGAAACTCGGATTCCAGAACTCCTACGTGAGCGGCAGGAAAAACTTGAAGAGCGTTTGCAGAAGCTTCTGGATAATATTCAACTCGATCCTCAGCGTCTGGCGCAGGAAGTCGCAATTCTTGCCGACAAAACAGATGTGACGGAAGAAATTGTTCGTTTGAATTGTCATATCGAACAGTTTCGTGCTTTTCTTGATTCAGAGGACGCCACAGGCAGAAAGACAGACTTTTTGTTGCAGGAGTTTCTTCGGGAGGTGAACACCATGGCCTCAAAAATTAATGATGCCAGTATTGCCCATCTTACGGTGAATCTCAAAGCAGAACTTGAGAAGATGCGTGAGCAGGTGCAAAACATAGAATGAATTTTCATCCCATGGTATTCGTATGCAGCTAATTAATGTTGGTTTTGGAAACACTGTGATGGTGGAACGTATCATCGCGGTGGTGAACACCGGGTCGTCACCTGCCAGAAAATTAAAAGAACTGGCAAAAGAAGCAGGAAAAATAATTGATGTCACTGAGGGCAGACGAACGCGATCATTACTGGTGATGGATTCCAATCACGTGGTACTCTCGTCTATTCAGTCGGATACCATCTCTCAGCGGTTGAGTGCGTTGCAACAGGCACCCTATATTGCTGCTGCTAAAGAAGAGGATGCAAAGTAGAAAAATGCAGAGACAGGGACAACTCTATATTCTTTCGGCGCCTTCTGGTTGCGGGAAAACGACGATTTTAAAACAGGTCATGGCCAATATTGGAGGACTTGCTTTTTCCGTTTCTCATACCACCAGAACACCGCGAAGTGGTGAACAAAACGGTGTGGATTATCATTTTGTTACAGAAAATGAATTTAAAGAGATGCGGGAGCAGAAACTTTTCCTCGAATGGGCAGAGGTGCACGGTAACTACTATGGAACGAGTAAGGTCGCTGTTGCCGAACAACTCACAAAGGGAGAGGATATTATCCTCGATATTGATGTACAGGGTGCGTCTATTATCCGTGATGATAAAAGTATTGAAGCGGTATCTGTCTTTGTCGCCCCTCCATCGCTTACCGAGCTCGAACAACGTCTTCGTGGCAGAGGAACAGATTCCGATGAGGTCATTGCTGTGCGTCTTCAAAATGCGGCGAAGGAGCTTGCGGCAGTGTCTGCGTATCAATATCTTGTAATTAATGATAAACTTGAAGATGCTGTGCTGGTTATGCAGTCTATTATTATTGCTGAACGAAGCAGGGCTCGTCGTTTAGTCTCTGGTATCCCCGTAGACCTGGAAATTGTAACGTGAAAAAAAAAGAAAACCACTCCAAAAGAGAACGACCCGGAACAGGGAATGAACGGAAGATTCGTTTGAGTGACGATTTGCTCTGGGGAATCCATCCTGTTTTTGAAGCTCTTGATCAGGAAGCTGATCGAATAAGTGAAATTGTCCTTGTAAAAGATCGAAAAGGGGGCAAACGGGAAGAAATTATTGAGAAGGCCAGAGCCGCTGGAATAAAATTAAACTTTGTGACGGCATTGCGTCTTGTTGGGGAAGACGCGTCTCAGGTCAGGCATCAAGGGGTGGTGGCAAAGATGTCGCAAACCAGCCTTCTGCCTTTTGATGATTTGCTGGAGAAATTTGAAGCAGCTGTACAACGGGGCGAGAATCCACGAATCATTGTACTCGATACCTTGCAGGATCCGCATAATGTCGGAGCCATTATTCGTTCGGCTCACGCTTCCGGGGTGGATGGGGTGCTGGTTACCCGTGAACGTTCCGCTCCCATTGGCGGTACAGCAGCAAAATCTGCTGCTGGTGCCATGTCTCATATTGATATCTGTCAGGTCACAAATCTTGCCCAGGCTTTACAGTCATTGAAAAAAGCAGGCGCATGGGTTTTTGGAGCCATAAAAGATGCAGAAGCACAATCCCTGTATGAATCGGATCTTGTGCTGCCTGCCTGTATAGTGGTTGGTAGTGAGGGAAATGGAATTCGTCCACTTGTCCGTAAACAGTGTGACGTCCTGCTTTCCATTCCCATGGAGGGGCAGCTTGATTCTCTGAATAGTTCCGTTGCTGCTGGGGTTATTATGTTTGAGATGTTGAGACAGCGACTTAGCTAGGAGCTTGTCCGAGAATAGGCATTTTGTTCAAAATCGAGGCATTTCTATAAAATAAGCACAGGCATATAGTTAATATTCCGAGCATTATTTTTTATAAATAACG
>JAOZLI010000278.1 GCA_029934915.1 Desulfocapsa sp.
GACTGAGAAACTGGAGAAACAGCTTAATCAGGCCAAAAGAATGGAGTCCATGGGCTTGATGGCTGGTGGAGTGGCGCACGATTTGAATAATATTCTGTCAGGTGTGGTCGGATATCCTGAGTTGATTTTGAAGACAATCCCGGAAGAGGGTGAGTTAAGAACACAAATTGAGGCTATCCAGGAGTCTGGCTTGCGAGCAGCTGCAGTTGTGGACGATCTGCTTACAATTGCAAGAGGAGCTGCAGGCACCAGAGAAATCCATGATCTCGATTCTTTAGTTTTCGAATATCTGGAATCTCTGGAATGCGTAAAAATAAAATCATTGTATCCCGAAGTAGTGGTTGATCATCAGTTTAATGCAAAGCAGGTCAACATTTCATGCTCGCCGGTTCATATCAAAAAATGTTTGATGAATCTGGTGACTAACGCAGTTGAGGCTATCCAGGATTCTGGAACTGTTGTTGTTTCCACCAGCAATTATTTCATTGATGAAGCCGCAAGTGTTGAACAGAGTATAAAAACCGGTGAGTATGTGGTGCTTGAAGTTCAGGATAGTGGTCCTGGTATAGCAAAGGAGAATTTAGAGCATATTTTTGAACCGTTTTATTCCAGGAAAGTCATGGCAAGAAGTGGTACAGGTCTCGGCTTGACTGTTGTCTGGAATACAGTGCAGGATCATAAAGGGAAAATATTTGTGGAAAGCAGTTCCAGGGGAACGACATTTAAACTCTTTTTTCCGGTAAGCCAACAGGAAGCAGGCGATAAAAGTGAAAAAGATACAACTGATCATTCTACTACCGGCAGTGAGCATATTCTGGTCGTAGATGATGTTTCCCTGTTGCGGAATCTTGCCAGTCGGATGTTAGAAATATTGGGATACCAGGTTGATTCTGTTTCCAGCGGCGAATCGGCTATTCACTATCTCAAGGAAAATCCGGTTGACGTGATAGTATTAGATATGCTGATGGAACCAGGCATGAACGGGTATCAAACATATAAGGAAATCATTAATCTTTATCCTGGCCAAAGGGCGATCATTGCCAGTGGCTTTTCCGAAAGTGATGATGTCAAGGCCACAATGAAACTTGGTGCCAGCGGGTTTATTAAAAAACCTTATTCAATGGATGAACTTGGTCGGGCTGTTAAGATGGCATTAGCTACCTGACTTTTTCAGGCGCTCTTTTATATCAGAGGTAGGTGACAGGGGTTATATTCTGGAGCCAACCATCCTGTAATGGGCCTGGCGCTGTTCTTCGGGAAGAGCAAGAAAAACGGCCACCTCGCGAAGCATATCCTCTCTGTCATCCTTGAGTAGTCCGCTGACATTGATATAATTGTTTGCATGGTCACAGGCAAAAAAGGTGTTCAGCGGGTTCAACAAATCCAGTAGCAGTTGCACCTCCAGCACGGTTCCCTCAGCAGTCTGTTCGACAAAAGAACCATCCTCAATCTGCTCCCAGAGTGGACATTTTTTTTCCAGATTTTTGTCATACAACCATAACCTGCGCAAACGGACAAACTCAGGTTCTGTTTCATTAATGATACGGGCTGTTGATCGAATATGCTGCTCTGACTGAGCCTGACCACCAAGACCGAGCAGGACATAATATGAACGCTCAATCCCGGCTTCTTTTAACCAGTTGGCAACGGTAACAACCATTTTCGGTGACTGTCCCTTGCGTTGGAACTGCAGGATCTCAGGGTCACCGGACTCAAGCCCCAGGTGAACCCTGTTTAATCCTGCTTCTGCAAGCTGGTGGATAGTATCACGGCCTAGCTTGTGCAAGGTTGATATCCTGGCGTAACTGGTCAATCGTTTGATCGGCAGATGCTCGCGCAGATAGCGGGCTGCTCCGACAAAGATTTCCATGCCTGCTGACAGGGGATCGGCATCACCGAAAAAAGCAGTTTCTACTTCCGGGTGGCGCCGGGTCAGCAAGTCGATATCATGTTTGATCTCAGTCAGGGAGCGACAGGAATAATCCGGCTGGCCCATGGCAGGGTAAAGGCCGCAGAAACGACAGCGGTTCCAGTTGCAGCCGCGGGTTATTCGAACCAGCAGGCTGCGCCATTCAGACGGTGGCCGGATTATTAATGATTCAGGTCGGTCAATCATGTGAGTTTATTGTTTTTGGTTCCGTCCTGATTTCATATGCTCTTATAAGGCTTCATAGTAATAGCGGTTCAAATCAAAAAGCCCTGATTGTACAGGTTGATCTTTATTGAAACGCTCCTGAAACCAGTCATAATGTTCCCAGAAATCCTTATTCGCACGGTTGACACCATATTTTAAGAAGAGCCTGGCTTCCTCCTCTTCACCAATTTCTTTCAGGTTGGTCAGGAAATCGAAAAATTCAGGTAAGTCATCCTGTTGAATATCTATGAAGTAATTAGGGTAGGAACCATAAAATCCCTCAAGAAAATCTGCATTATCTTTTGAAGAATCCAAGGCTGATTTTTCATCAAACATATAGGTGACGTTGTCATGCCAGCGATTGATAACCATTGAAACTATATCATCAGTCCCATCATTTTTACGAATGCGTATATAGACAACGTTGGCATTATAATTATCAAAGAGAGAGAAGAATTCAGTACCGGGTTGTGAAACAGATTCAAAAGCCTGCAGGTAATCGGTCATGGTTTCGTACTGATCCGGCAGAGGTGGAAATTCTTTACCTGCCGGCAAATAGTTGATTTTATCAAATCTGATACCAACCTCTGGCAGGATATGATTATTAACAATGTGCTCTATAAATTCCCGTTTAGGATTATCTGTTTTGTATGCAATTTTTCCGGGGATTCCTGCATCATAATAAGTAACATTTTTGGGTTTTACTCCCTTGTACCAGGATTCCATCATGGGTCTGCGCTGTTCTGCAGGCATAAAACCGAGGAAATAGCTCTCTCCTTCTTCCCGTAAACCATCCATATACAAACGAACAGCCAGTTGGTGGCCCAATGTTCCGTAAACATCAAAACCAGCAACCAGGGCATAGTAAATACGCTCTAATTGTGGATAATCCATGACCCACATGGTGCGAGGCAGACCGCCAAGGACTCCCTTATGCACCGATGCGCTGTCAAAGTGACGATAAACTGTAAGTATTGGGCTATCAGCGGCTTTATTTCCTTTCCAGATGGCATCATACCCCTGGCCTTCAAAATTATGGGACATATAATATTCCTGCCGCGCATTATAATACTTCCAAAGAGCCTTATCGTACTTGTTACCGATCAGGCCGGTTACTGGAAATTTACTCCCCTGTTCAACGGGCATAATCAGGTTATCCTTCTGCAGTTTCAGGAAGGCAGGATACTGGACACTTAAATCATGATCCGGATCCTGGAACATAACCCAGAACTGATCATGAATAACGTTCAAGGCGATCTGGCCACGACAAACCGGTCCCCGAATGAAGGTCATGATGATATAATGGCAATTGTCGAGGAGAAACTGATAGCGGGATCGTGGCGGAATCTGCTCAAAACTTGCAAAGGGGTTGGCACTTTCTATTGGATCATAGCCAACCAGATGAGGTTCCTGCAGCCAGTCCGGCTTAATGAATAATTCTTTGAAGCGATTAAGTTTGGCGTCATCAAAATCAAAGACCATATGGGTTTTATGAACAATGGTCGAATGAATTTTTC
>JAOZLI010000279.1 GCA_029934915.1 Desulfocapsa sp.
CGTTCTGTGGCATAGGATTCTGAATGACATTCGGAACAAATGGAGATCATTTTATTTCGTTCTTTGTCAAAGGATTCTTTGTCAAGACGAGCAAGATCGACAGCAGCTACAGCTGCGTATACTGGTCCGGGTTCTCCAGTTTCTGGATTCAGGACAGCAAGTGCTTTGAGGATGGTGATTTGATCAGCCTTCCATTGTGGATCTTCAGGTAAAGGCAGACGTACTCCCAGGAAGCCCCAGGCAGTTCTGTTGTTGTGGTCACCATCTTTCATATGGCAATCCTGGCATTTCGGAGCGCTTGCGCCTTCAGGAAGGTTACCAGCCTGTTTGGCAAAGTAACGAGAACCATGCTTGGAACTGGACCACATTTCCCATTGTGGGTGGTCATAGCCCATGTGACACTGCTGACATGCTTTAGGATCTAAAGCTTCTTTCTTGGAGAATGTGTGTCTGGTGTGACACTCGTCGCAAGAGTTGTTTTGGTAGCGATATCCTTGTTCTTTACGCTCTTTCAACTGAGCTTCGGTCTTGATGCCCATATTATGACAACCACCGCAACCACCACCGCCTTCCATCAGTTGGTCAGGGCCAAGGTGGGTGGCAGGTATGGCGTTCAGAGATGTCCAACCATGATTGTGCTTGCCTTTAGAAAATTGATCAAATTGTTCCTCATGACATTCCTGGCATACGTGCTCAGACGGAAGAGTTGCAAGTTTGTAATCTTCAGCTGTGGAATGTTTATCTCCGTGACAACTGGAGCAGGTGACATCATTTTTGGAATGTTCAGAGAGCTTCCAATCTGATACCATACCTGGTGTTACTTTTGTGTGACAGTCGACACAATTCTCTGCTACCGCTACACTAACAGAAGTAGCTAGCAAAGCAAATGCGCCAACGGCCAACGCCGTTTTAAGTGCTTTCATTTTCCCTCCCTGGGATCAAAAGATATAAAAAAAAAGTCCTGTCGCCAACCGACAGAAATAAAGACAATTATAATAATCTATATTAGCGATAATTGAATCACAAATCCTTGACATAAGTCAAATAGAATCACTATCTCCTTGTCGTAAAAAGGGAATTAAGGTAAAAAAGGCACTTTATGGGAGAAGTTATGGAAAAAACAGTACAGAAAAAAACTAGTCAGGAAGAGAGTGCAGTTGAGGAGAGTGGGCAATCATTCGAATCCCAGGCTTTGACTGAACATCTACGTGAACTGCGTTCCTGCCTTATTGTTACCATAATTGCAGTAATTATCGGTTTTGCCGTGTCCTATGGTTTTATTAAACCCATTGGAACCTGGTTTTTTAAACCGCTTATTGACGTTCTTCCCGAGGGAAGTTCTCTTATTTTTACATCTTACCAGGAAGGTTTTTTCTTTTATCTAAAGCTTGCTCTGGTCTGTGGCCTGCTCCTGGCAAGCCCCGTGATTTTCTATCAGATATGGTTGTTTATTGCTCCCGGGCTCTATAAACATGAAAAACGGATTTTGGTGCCCTTTACCTTTCTGTCCACCCTCTGTTTTCTTGGTGGCACTGCCTTTGGCTACCTGGTTGTTTTTCCTCCCGCTTTTCGATTTCTTGTTGGCTACTCTAATGAATTTTTGACTTCTTTGCCTTCCGTTAGTGAATATTTTTCTTTGGCTGTACGACTACTTATCGCCTTTGGTGTCATTTTTGAGATGCCTATTTTGATGGTCTTTCTTGCCAAGATGGGTGTGGTTACAGTCTCTTTTCTTAATAAGAACAGGAAGTATGCTATTCTTATTAATTTTATTATTGCAGCGATTCTGACCCCAACACCCGATGTTGTGAATCAGATGATGATGGGAATTCCGTTGTTGATATTATATGAGATCAGCGTGGTCGCTGTTTATTTCTTTGGGAAAAAGAGTTTCGGTGGGTTTGACGGAAAAGAAATAGTGGGATCTGATGGAAATAGTTCAGAGAATACGGTATAAGCATATATAGCAGATCTTGTAAAAACCTCTTCAACCATGAAGAGCATGAAGGACATGAAGAAAAGAATAGCAACGGAGGAACGCATGAGTAACAGTACTGATTTTACCAAAGCCCTTGAAGTTGGTCGGCCGCCTAATATCCAAAAACTCTTTCCTAATTCAAAGGCCTTACTGGTAAGTGGCAAAGTAATTGATCGTGCCCTTATTGCCAAGGGTGGAGCCATGACCATGGCAGCGAACGGCAGAAGTTATTTTGTTATTCGTGGCGCTCTTATGGCTGCTCAACGCGCAAACAGTGCTATTATCATAGAAATTGCCAGATCAGAGTGCAATTATTGCGGAGTAAACTTCTGGAATATGGCCAGGATCGTTGATGCGTTGTGCAATGAAATGGGGATCACAATTCCAGTGGCCATTCATGCCGATCACTATGGAATTAAGAAGGAAAGTGACCTGCCTGAGGCCAAGGTTGAGATTCCTTCAATCTTTGATGCTGGTATAACGTCCATTGCTGTAGATGCTTCGCATATGCTCGATGATAAAAATCTTCTTGCAAATCTGGAACTCAATTCTGTTATTCCTGGCTGGGCTGGCCTTGAAACAGAGGTAGGCGAAATCAAGGGTGAGCAGGGATTGTCCACCGTTGCTGATGCTTCATTCCTGATTAAAGGTTTAAATGCACATGGAATATGCCCCGAATGGATAGCTTTGAATAATGGCAGTACCCACGGGCTTGAGGCTTCTGGTACTGGAATACAGGTTGAGTTGACAGGAGAAATTCACAAGGCCCTGGCTCCCTACGGTACTTCTGGTGCGCAGCATGGAACCTCAGGTAACAGTTCGGACCGACTTCGTTCGATCTGTAAAGAGACATCTACCACCAAGGCAAATGTGGCCACCGCCTTGCAAATGGTTGCCTGGGGACTTGAGGTTAACGATGACGGGAATGCTATCCTCGATAATAATGGTCGTTTTATTAAAGTAAAAGGCGAAGGTGTCAGTGAAGAGATGTGGCAGTCTGTTGTTGCTTATGCGGATGAGCAGGGATGGAAGGGCGGAGATTATAAAAAATTGAATCTTCCCCTTGCCAATAAGTTCCTTGGCCAACCTGCTGAAATACGTACGCGAATGTGTAAACGGGTAGATGATTTCGTCTATAATATGCTTGTCAATGTCTTCTCTGCCGAGAATACGGCTGATCTTGCCATCGATGCTATCTTAAAGGCTGGTTCCTACGATATGGGTACAAAAGCCGAGCGCATTGAAGATCCTGAAGAATGGACAAAAGAAAAAATTATTGAACGAGCCAAAGGGCTCGATACAGATAGAGGCCCGGAAGGGGATTTTGATGACTGATAACGGGTTAAAAATGAAAAAAATTCTAGTTACAGGAACTGCTGGTTTTATTGGTTCATTTCTTGCCAGAAAACTGCAGGAATCAGGGTGTGAGGTAACCGGAATTGACACCATTACTGACTATTACGATGTGAGCTTGAAGCGGGATCGTTTGAAGCAAATTGCACAAGGTGAACATTTCAAGAATCTTGAAATTGATATTGCTGATCGAGCAGCCATGGAGAAACTCTTTACCGACAATAGTTTCGATGCGGTTGTGAATCTTGCTGCTCAGCCAGGTGTACGTTATTCCCTTATTAATCCCGCATCCTATGTTGATACTAATCTGGT
>JAOZLI010000053.1:0-5999 GCA_029934915.1 Desulfocapsa sp.
GGATTAACAAAGCAAAGCAGCATCTATGCCTGGAGCGATACCTCAACAGGTATCACGTCCTCTTTAAGTCTGGACGATTACGGCATTAGCAATGCGGAATCCTGGTACGGCTGCGTCCAGTGCCGGTAATTTGCTTTTACTAAAGGATTAACCGGCCTCATTCACTATCAATGAGGTGTTATTCGTCGGCAAGTTGTTTTAATCTTGTAAAACAGTAGTCAGGCAATAGTTCATGTCCGCCTTCGAAGATCGTGAGAGACACCTCGGGAGTATCTTTTTCATATAGCACCACACGGTTCCCAAGCGTGCGAGGAATTGCAGGTGGCTTGACACCACGAGTTAAGAGGTTACTGAGATCAGCTTGTCCAACACGTTCGCTGGCTCTGCCAAATTCTGCAACGAGGCGATTGAAAAAGCTGATGGAGTGCGAAATGGGGACGGATCCGCTGTATCCATCATTGATGCCGGCAAAGAGTTCAAGCCTGCCGTTTGCAGAGACAGGCATGGGGAGAAAAAGAGGCGAGCGTTTTTTTGCCTCGTTTTTATCAATGGCATTGGCATCAGATGTGCAATCATTAACGTCTTGTGCGAAGGGTAAGTCACGGCTTTTTGATTGCTGATGCCAGGTGGCTAAATCACTGATGGCAGCCCAGGCGAGAAAGCCTTTCACTTTATGGCGCGTTCGCATATATGTCCCAAGCGTTGCGTAACCACCACCACTGACACCGACAACAAATATGTTGTTACTGTCAACTATTGCTTTGTTTATGGCAAATTGGATGGCGTCGTCTATGTCGGCAGTTACTAAACTACTGAGACATGCTTTTTTTCTCCAGTTGGGGCCACGGAAATCAGGGTGGATATAATTCCAGTTATTCTGTACTGCCAGGGGGGCGAGAGGATCTTTTTCTGTATAGTCATTCGCCCATGTATGCAGGCTTATCAGTAATGGGCGTGGAGCCTCTCCCTCAGATCTGTGGAAATAGGCATGTTGCGATTGGCCATCGATGGTGGACGTAATGCTGACTTTTTTGAAATCGTTCTTGTTCCAGTGAGGAGTGGCAAGAAGGCCAGTACTGCTGGCTATGGCGTGTATTTTCCTTTTAATATTTGGGTGCTGTTTAACTGAAACAGCACCCAGATAAAAAGAGAGCGCAGAGCAGAAAAGAACAATTAAGAAAAACTTTTTTCTATTCTTTGTTTTCTTCAGCAACCGTTTCCTCTGTCGCAGGATCAGCTAAACCAAACCCCATACGTACTTTTTGGCCAATCTCAGTGGTCATTTCAGGGTGATCTTTTAGGAATCGTTTGGCATTCTCACGTCCCTGGCCTATACGTTCATCCTGGTAAGAATACCAGGAACCACTTTTATCAACAATTTCCTGCTCCACAGCAAGGTCAAGCAAGTCACCTTCCTTGGAGATACCCTCACCATAAACAATATCAAACTCGACAATTTTGAATGGTGGAGCCACCTTGTTTTTCACAACTTTAACTTTGGTTCGATTGCCGACAATCTCCTGTCCATCCTTCAGGGCACCAATTCTTCTAATATCAAGACGAAGGGTAGAGTAAAACTTGAGGGCATTTCCGCCGGTGGTGGTTTCTGGATTACCAAACATAACCCCGATTTTCATTCTGATCTGGTTGATGAAAATAAGTACGGTATTACTTTTGCTGAGGACACCTGTAAATTTACGCATGGCCTGTGACATCAGTCGTGCCTGCAGTCCCATATGAGAGTCACCTACATTGCCATCAATCTCAGCTTTTGGGGTGAGAGCTGCCACGGAATCAATGACGATAACATCTACACCACCAGATCGGATAAGGATCTCGGCGATCTCAAGGGCCTGTTCTCCAAAGTCGGGCTGGGAGACGAGCAGGTTGTCAACGTCAACGCCCAACCGTTTTGCATAGGAGGTGTCCAGCGCGTGTTCTGCGTCGATAAAGGCTGCTGTTCCACCTTCTCTTTGGGCTTCGGCTACCACATGCAGGGCAAGAGTGGTTTTTCCGGAGGATTCTGGGCCATAGATTTCAGCAACTCGACCTTTGGGGAATCCACCCACACCAAGTGCTATGTCCAGGCTTAGGCAACCAGTTGGGATGACAGGTATTTTTTCGGATTCCTGGCCTCCGAGGCGCATGATGGAGCCGTTTCCGAATTGTCTCTGAATTTGGGTGATTGCATTTTCAACACTACCCGCTTTGTCTTTTGCTGCTGCTGCCATGAAGATCTCCTATATTAAATATTCGTGCATTGGTCATAATTATTTACAGTAATTCGGATCTGTAACCGTTTATCAGTGCGCCATATTTGTTTATTTTGGCTTGCGTAGCATATGCAGTTATATGTGAGCAGGCCAAAATGAATAAAGATGGTGTGCTGGTGAACGGTTACAATAATAAATGTTCTCGTACTAAATTAAGTGCTGTCTGTGCTGTAAGGTGTTGGATCTCGTAGCGAGTTCCTGAAAAATTACAGTGGTGAACTACAGTGTCAGACCTGTGGCTGAGACCAATAAAAACGGTACCCACAGGTTTTTCTACGCTGCCGCCACCGGGACCTGCAATGCCGGTGATGGATATACTGATATCGGCCTTACTTTTTTCGCGCATACCGAGAGCCATGGCTTCTGCCACTTCATGGCTTACTGCTCCCACACGGTCGAGCAGTTCATTCTCTACACCCAGATATGTATGCTTCATGGAGTTGGCGTAGGTTGTGACGCCGCCCAGGTAGTAATCAGAACTGCCCGCCACCGATGTGATAAGATGACTGACTAACCCGCCCGTACAGGATTCTGCCACTGCAAACGTTTTGTTCTGCCTGGCTAGTAGCGAACCAACAACAGATGCCATGCTTTCCCGATCTTTACCATAAATAAAGGAACCTAATTTGTCTTTAATGCGGCGGCTTGATTCTTTGGCAAGAGCCTGTGTTATCTTTCTGTCACTCCCACGAATAATCATACTGAGGTGTACATCGGGAAAGACTGGATAATAGCCTATGGTTACATCATCCCCGAGATCAAGCTGTACGATTTTGTGGTTAATCTCGCTTTCTGATTTCCCAAAAATTTTGTATACACGCTGGATACTCGTTAATTGTTTTCCATTATACCAGGTGGACAATCTGGGGAGAACTTGTTCAATGAGAAGCGTACGCATCTGGTGCGGTATACCTGGAAGAAAAAAGACCGGTTTGTCACCATGGATTAATTGAAATCCTGCCATTTTTGATTGGGGGTTTAATGTCTCCGCACCTTCCGGGAGCCATGCCAGCTTATCAAGAGAACTTGCAGATTGTGAACTGTTTTTCTCGAGATGTTGTCTGATAAGGGAGAGGATCTCAAGGTTTGGCATGGTTGGGCGATTCAGCGCCTTTGATACTGCTTCGGTGGTGAGATCGTCGTCTGTGGGCCCCAGACCGCCCGTGACCAGAACAAAATCAACCCGGTTCAGGGCACGTTTCAGTGCTTCACCGATAAGTTCAGGTGTGTCGCCAATGGTGTGCATGGCGTAGATATCAAATCCGGCTTCAAAAAGATGGTGAGCGGCAAAACTACTGGTGGTATTGTTGATTCTTCCCGACGTCAGTTCGTCACCTATTGCTATGATTTCTCCGAGCATTATGGTCGCACCATCTCGCCAAGAACCGCATTTTCCTGAAGGGTCTTGAGGCGAACAGGAATGATTGTGCCCATCAGTTCATCAGCTCCAGCAAAAACTACGGGGATATAGTTGTCGGTAAATCCTGTGAGTAACTGCTCGGAATTTCGTTTTTGCTCCACAAGTACCTTTCGTGTTGTGTTGAGATGTTTGTCATAAAATTCCATCTGTTTTTTATGGGCAAGTTTACGTAAAACTGCCACCCGCTGTCGACTTATTTCCAGTGGAACCTGATTCTTAAAAGAAGCTGCTGGAGTTCCCGGGCGTTTTGAATAGGGGAAGACATGAAAATAGGTAGCGTCAATTTCCTCTAATAGCTGCTTGCTGTTGTTGAACTCCTCTTCGCCTTCACCGGGGAATCCGGTAAGAATATCGATACCAATGGCAGCATCTGGAAACATATGCATGCATTTATGAATCACTGTGCGAAAGGTCTCTCTGTCGTAGCCCCGGTGCATGCGACTCAAGATGGTGTCGTCTCCACTTTGCAGGGGGATATGGAAATGAGGCATGAAATTGCTGCAGGTGCTCATGGCCTCAAGTAGGGTGTCCGATATTTCCTGAGGCTCAATGGAACTCAATCGGAAGCGGGTTTCTGGTTGTGCCTGGCAGAGCCTAAGCATAAGGTCCGCGATATCCAGTTCTTCCTGCAGGTCTTTTCCATACATCCCTACATGGATACCAGTGACGACAATTTCTTTATGTCCGGCCTTTGCAAAACGATTCGCCTGAGAGAGGATTGCTTTAAGGGAAAGGCTTCGGCTTGGCCCTCGGGTATAGGGAACGATACAGTAGGTACAAAAATTAGAGCACCCATCCTGCACACGGAGATAGGCGCGTGTACGATTACCGAAACGCTCCATGGGCAGGTTGCAGATAGTGTCTTTTTTCAGAATCTTTCCCATCAGCATGGTGAGGTCGCATGGTGTTTCTTTTAAAGCAGTTTCAACAAGCAGGTGTTTGTTGCCATTTCCTATTATGCAGACGGGTTCTTCTACGATCTCGGCCAGTTCACTCGCCGCCATCTGTGCATAACAACCGGTGATCACAACTTTGGCCTCGGGGTGTCGTCGCATCAGTCTGCGTACGGTGCGGCGGGATTCTGCACCGGCCTTTGCGGTGACTGCGCAGGTGTTGATTACCACAATATCTGCGTTTTCTCCGGATTTAGCCTGTGTACATCCTGCTTTTTCAAAGGAGTAAAGGAAGGAGGACGATTCGTATTGATTGACTTTGCAGCCCAGGGTGTTGATAGTGAATTTTTTCTTCAAATGATCTCACCGCTGCCAAGAATAATATCCTGATCATAAATGACCGCAAACTGGCCAGGTGTCACTGCTCGTTGCTTTTCGCTAAAGAGGACGTGACAACGATTGTCTTGAAGGAGGGTGAGCTTTGCCTCTCCACCCCTGTGACCATAACGGATACGAACCCTGTAGAACTGTTCCTCAGTAGGTAGTTTATCACAATTCCATTGTGTATCCTTCAGCTCAACGGTTTCTTGAAAAAGCTCATCATTCGCGCCAACAATAATACGATTCTTTTTCGCATCAATGCGAATAACATAGAGTGGCGCTGGTGCTGATATGCCCAATCCCTTACGCTGGCCGATGGTGTAATTGAGAATCCCCGTATGCTTGCCAAGGATTTCACCCGCTGTATTTACAATATCGCCCGGCTTTGCAGATTCGGGCTCACGGTTTTTGAGAAACTGCCCCACCGATTCGGCTCCTAAAAAACAAATATCCTGACTCTCCTCACCTCTAAAGTCAGAAAATCCATTTTTCTCTACAAATTCATAGACTTCATTTTTCTGCATTTTTGCCAGTGGGAATTCAACGCGGGCAAGCTGCTGTTGAGAAAGACGTGCCAGGAAATAGGATTGATCTTTTAGTTCATCCTCACCCTGTTGCAGATAAAAACAACCATCGCGTTGGGTGATATTTGCATAATGACCCGTGGCGATACGATCTATACCAAAAGCCTGGATCGCATCCATAAAGAGGCCAAATTTTATTTGAGGATTACAGATCATGCAGGGATTGGGGGTTATTCCACTCTGATAGGACGTCGCAAAATAGTGTAGAACCTGCTCTTCAAAACGATCCCGCAGATCGATAACCTGCAGGGGCATGTTACATTTATCCGCAATGTTTTGTACCCGGTCCAGCTGTGTGCTAAAATCGGGCTGTGCCAGTTGCATGAAAAAGCCATGAACCTCGTATGCTTCCCGCAGCAGCAGAGCACAGGCTGTGGAATCCACACCGCCGCTCATGGCTATGCCGATTTTTTGTTTCTCCATTGCGAAACTTGTTAAAGTGTGTTTG
>JAOZLI010000053.1:6099-9216 GCA_029934915.1 Desulfocapsa sp.
TCGTAATTCTCAAATCAATAATTTTAGCAAATAGTAGTCCACAATGAATAAAAAAGAAAGCAGCAAAGTCGTTCCGCCAACCATCCCGGAACTTCTGGCACCAGCCGGAAATTTTGAGAAAATGGTCACAGCCATTCATTACGGAGCCGACGCTATCTATATGGGCGGAAAACAGTTCAGTTTACGGGCAAAGGCTGGGAATTTCAGCGATTCTGCCATGCGTGAAGCTGTAGTCTATGCTCACCGGCATAATGTAAAAGTCTATATCACAATCAATATTCTTGCTCATAACAGAGACTTTGCAGAGCTTGATAGTTATCTGCTCAGTTTGCGTGAAGCTGGTGTAGATGCCTTAATTATTTCTGATCCCGGAATTTTACTTCGAGCACGAAAAATGGTTCCTGAGATTCCTGTTCATCTTTCTACTCAGGCCAATGTGACCAATGCTCAGTCTGCTGTCTTTTGGTTTGAGCAGGGAGTGACCCGTCTGAATCTGGCTCGTGAACTCTCTCTGCAGGAATTCAGGGAAGTTCGAGCACAGGTAACAGGGGAGCTTGAAATTTTTGTCCATGGAGCAATCTGTATTTCCTATTCAGGTCGTTGTATGTTGTCTAATTATATGGTGGGGCGTGACGCCAATCAGGGGGCCTGTGCCCATCCCTGCCGGTATAAATATACGCTTGTTGAAGAAAAACGTCCGGGGGAATATTTCCCGGTGGAAGAAGATGACCGGGGAACCTATATTTTCAATTCCAAAGATCTTTGTTTGTTACAGGGCTTGCCTGAGCTTGTTGCCAGCGGTGCCGATTCCTTAAAAATTGAAGGGCGCATGAAATCCATCTTTTATGTGGGCGGGGTAACCAGGCTTTATCGGGCTGCATTGGATTATTTGAAGGAATTACCCGTGGAGGTCTGGGAAAAACCATCTGAAATTCAACTGCCGGAACACTTAATCACCGAAATTGCCAAAACCGGAACCCGTGGTGGAACGGAAAATTTCTTCAAACAGGTTCCAGGTGGGTCTGAGATGCTCTACACGAATACCAAGGTAAATACGGGGGTGGAGCCCGTGGCAGTTATACGACAAGAAGGGGATGCACCTCTTGTGGAGGCAAGAAATCCTCTAGAAACAGGCGATGTTGTTGAGTATATGCTCCCTGGCGCAAATTGTATTGCGCTCACAGTGCAGCGTATGGAAACGGAGAAAGGGGAGGTAATAACACGGGCAAACCCCGGAAATCGGATTTTTCTGTATACAGAACCACCTCTTGTGGAAGGACGTATAAATGGTATCTTGCGACGATATCGAATGTGAAGAGGTATAAAACACTCCACAGTTTCAGGCAATGGTGATAAGGTTTTGTAAGAAGCTATAATTTCTTACAGTGCCGTTACGGGCTGAAAAAAACTTAGGATACTATGAAACGTGCAGAAATAATATTGTTTACTTCTCTGGTGTTTGTCTTGCCAACTGGTATCAGTCATGCTGAGAAATATCCGGAACCGAATCCACCGACGGATATAAAATTACCAGACAGCCAAGCAACGCCTAAAGAAAGTAGCGAAATATCCAGACAGTTCAGAACGCCAGATACCGAATGGGTGTATCATAAGACAGCAGATAACCAGCATCCCAACGGCATGGAACAGCAACAGCTTTGGCTGGTGAACAACGCCCGGGCAAATCCTACAGCTGAAGGAGAGTGGTTGGCAACCGAGTCTCACTTTGATGTAGCCAATGGACGTGATTTTTTTAATGTGGATATTATAAAACTTAGAGCTGAGTTTGCTACGATAAGTCCCATGCCACCGGCAGCCTTTGACAGACGGTTATACGAAGCAGCAAAAACACATTCCGAAGATCTGATCAGTCGTGATGCCCAGGATCATGATAATCAGTTTGCCAGGGTGACTGCGGCTGGTTTTTCCCATATGAGTGTTGGTGGTGTTGTCTTTTCCAATAGCAGAACAGGTCTGCATACCCATGCCGCATTCAATATTGATTGGGGGAATGAAGACGATGGAATGCAAACCGGACGTGGACATCGTGTTGCATTAATGTCTGATGAGGATGAATATTTTAACGTTGGTATAGCCTCGCTCGCTGAATCCGATGATGCCACAGATGTTGGACCTTTTGTGACCACAGGTAATTATGCGAAGGCCAATGAGTCGGCCGCCAACCATTATAACGATTTTATAGTTGGAACTGTCTGGAAAGATACTAATGCTAATGGCTGGTACGATGAGGGGGAGGGCTATGCTGGCGTAAGGGTTGAGCCGGATGGAGGAACATATTATGCGATTACATCAGATTCCGGGGGGTATGCAATCCCCATTACTGAGCCTGGAAATGTAACCATAACTTTTTCAGGGGGGCTGTTAGCAGATCTAGGTAGCCGTGAGGTAACACTTGCTGATAAAAGTGTGCTTGTTGATTTTATTCCTGGAGCAAATAATCCTGTTCTTCCTCCCTCCGATGATCCAAAACCTGAAACATTTCCATGGACTATGTTTCTGGCTGCTATTACTACACAGAATAGTATTCCTGTGCAGTCAGACTGTAACGGCGAGCCTGGTGGTTCGGCCTATCTGGATAATTGTAATATCTGTGTGGGCGGTACCACTGGCAAGACGGCCTGTATCAGAGATTGTGATGGCGTTATAAATGGAACTGCAGTGCTTGATGCATGTGGAGTCTGTGGTGGTGACGGTTCAAGCTGCAGTGGTAGCTTTGAAAGAAGCGCGAGTGGTTATATCGTTACCGACACTCTAACCGGTCTTATGTGGCAGGATTCCCGTTTGAGTTTTAAGGATGAGGCGGCGGCGATTGAATATTGCGAAGTATTTTCCCTGGATGGATACAATGATTGGCGTCTTCCCAAGCTTGATGAGTTGCAACTGTTTTTCCGTCGTGTAACAGCAAACGACTCGTTCGATTTGACGTATTGGGGGACGTTTAGTGGCTGTACCGCTGCAATAGCCGATGGCGGCTATGTGAAAACTCCAGTGGGAGTAGAAAAATATGGTGGCGAAATTGGAGATACCATTGCTTTTTCCAACGGGGCAGCTGCACGCTGTGTCCGTGAACCATAGACATAATATGGTTTTTTAGAT
>JAOZLI010000053.1:9316-11624 GCA_029934915.1 Desulfocapsa sp.
TGGGTTTTTTTCTTATGCTATAGCAGGTCAACGGCTCGGATCTGTTTTTTACCCGCAGCTTCATAGGGGGACCGGTGTGGACTTGTTGCGGCAGCTGAAGATAGGTTTGTTCTCCAATAATTATTTCTCCTCCATCGGCCTGGTTCTCTAACCGGGCAGCGGCATTTACTGTATCGCCAATTACAGTATAATCCATTCTGTTTTCTGAACCAAGATTCCCAATGATCGCATCGCCGGTATTAATGCCTATCCCTACCTCAAAAACGGGCAAGTTCTTCTGCGCCCTTCTTTGCATCAGAGCCTCGCTGGAACGTTGCATGTCGAACGCTGCTCGCACAGCACTGCGAGCTCCATGCTGCTCACTACTCACGTGACCAAAAACTGCCATGATTTGATCTCCAGCAAACTTGTCCAGCATACCCTGATGGGTGAAGATGATCTCCACCATGATTCCAAAGAATTCATTGAGCATGTCGATCACATCTTCTGGATCCATATGTTCTGAAATGGCGGTAAAGGACCTAATATCCGCGAACATAACAGTCAGGCGTCGTCTCTGACTTTTCATGAGTTTCATGTCGTTGCCGGACATAAGTTTTTCGACCAGATCCTTGTCGAGATAGCGGCAGAGGTGATATCGTACCTGCTTTTCCTTTTCTATTCGAGCATAGGAGTCGGAGAGGTCATTTGCATATTTTAGAAGTTGTATTGACTGGGTTTGAATATCAAGTTCCGCCTGGCTTAAGTTCCCTAGCAGATTATTGAAATTTAATGCAATAGATTGGATTTCCAAATCTGTGCTTTTGCCGTTGAAACCAGTCAGGTTTCTTTGCTTATCTCCTGTTTGTGAAGCTAGGTTCCGCAGTTGATCTGAGGATTCCCTGAGCAGAATAAAACCGCCCAATGTTGAGAAGAGAATGAGGCCTGTGCAGATAACTATCATTCTTGTTGGGGTAACGCTCTCCTGAAAATAGAGAAAAATAATCAGAAGAAAAGGAAGAATAGTCATCAGGCTGAGACTGATTTTCAGTTTCCGGTAAAAACTGTATGAGTGGGGGTTTGGAACCATAGATTCTCTCGATGTCTCGCTCTTTTCTCTGGTCAAGTTCGTTCCAGACATAAAGGTTTGAGGAAGTGAATTGACACTTTTTTCTGTCCGGGTGATAATTGCGCCTCGGCCGTAGACTCCTTTTCAAGGCGTAGTACTATCGCTATAGAGCCCATTTTTCCTGATACATCCCTTGTCCCGGGGATGGTGACTAGCATTTGCAGTTCCTGGCCCTCAAAATAGCGATTACAGGAGGATGTTGTAAACTGAGCTCCACCGCCTGAGATGTTGACCAGCGTGACATCCTCGTGGAAGATCAGCCCTTTGTTATCACTGCCACTGGCCTTGAGGGGGAGATTCAACAGAAGGCGTGGAGTTTTTCGTCTATCAGAATCCATAGTGAAGTGTTCGCAAATTAAATGCCAATGTTGTCAAGCTCATTACTGAGAAAGTGTAAATGTTGTTTTTCTTCCTTTGCCATAAACTCAAAAAAGGCTTTCGAGTCTTTGTCTTCAGTTGTTCTGCTCAGGCGGGTATAGAGATCCAGGGCCTGGGTCTCAAGCATCATCCCCAACTGGATAATACTTTCCAGGTCACTTATATTGTTTCGGAAGTGATCCAGAATCTGCTGTTTGCTAAAACCGCCTTCGAGGGATTCCACCTGTCCTGATTCTTCACCAGTGGCACTGTCTGGAAACCTGGCCTTCAGCATAGCCTTGTGGCCGTCTTCGAATCTGGCGAGTCTGTTGAGCAGTTCTTTGGCTTCCGTATTCTCCACCAGCTCTTCCAGTGCCAGATAGAGCTGCCGTAAGCCTTCTTCCATGGCATAGCTCATCTGGAAAACATCCGCGAAATCCTGTCTTACAAAATATTCCATGCCTTGGGTTTCGGCACCAATGGCTTTTCCGCCATGGTAGGCAATAATCCCTCCGCTCATGTTATAGATATTGGTGAAATCATCTGCCAGAAGGAGTTGGGCAGCAGCCTTGCTGCGCACGCCTGAGTGTCAGTAGACAAAGGTTGGCTTGGTCTTGTCCAGCTCATCTGCCCGGTCGTTTAATTCTTTTATCGGAATCAGGGTGGCACCGGGAAGGTGTCCTTTTTCATACTCATGGGGTTGGCGTACATCTAATAACTGGTACTCATCCATCTGGTGTTCAGTTATATATGCCTTTACTTCAGTGGGGCTGAAATTTGCTCCGGGGCTAAATAAACTTTTCCAATTCATAGGCTTAACGCTCACAATCTGTTTTTTTGATG
>JAOZLI010000280.1 GCA_029934915.1 Desulfocapsa sp.
ACCCATGCTCATGAGGCCGATCCCCATAGGGATGAATATGCTCATGGCTATGCACCTGTTTCTCTTTGCAGCGGATTAGTTGTTTGTCGGTAATAGTATAGAGTTGTGTACATGTGGAGGCCAGGAAATCAAGATCGTGGGAGATGATGATATAAGCTTGTTTCAGATCTCTCAGGATAGCAATTAAGCGTTCTCGGGTTGCAGGGTCGAGGTTATTGCTTGGTTCGTCAAGGAGCAGTAATTTGGGCTGCATGGAGAGGATGGTAGCAAGAGCAACGAGTTTTTTTTCACCTCCTGACAATTTATGGGTAATACGATCCTCAAAATTTTTTAATCCTAAATGTTCCAGGGTTTGTATGGAAATGTCCCGTGCTTCGTCGGCTGTTTTCCCCATATTTAAAGGACCAAAGGCCACGTCTTCCAAGACGGTGGGGGAGAACAGTTGATCGTCAGAATTTTGAAATAGGAATCCCAGTTGTTGTCGTAGCTCTTGAAAGTCTTGTTTGCTGGTCATTGGTTTCCCTTCCAGCAGTACCTCACCCTCATCGGCTTGTAACAATCCCATGATAATCTGGAAAAAAGTGGTTTTTCCACAGCCGTTAGGGCCAATTATTCCAATGGTGTTTTCCTGGATAGTAAAGTTCAGATTTTCCAGGATGGGTGGAGTCTCTTTTCCATAGGAAAAACGTATGTTGCGAAGTTCAAGAAGTGGGTGGCTGTTGTTCATAATAGCGATTTACAAGAATTTAGAATAATAGGAAAAGAGTGTTAGCAACAGGCTTATCAGAAGGAGTAGAGCCAGAAAGATATAATCAGCAGTACAAAGTGTTGTCCGCGCAAGGGGAATCAGTTTCCCTTTAAAGCCACGCAGAATCATAGCCTGATGAATACGATCGGCTCGGTTCCAGCTCTTAACCAGTGTCATACCGAAGAGATGGCTATAGGTTTTATAGGTGTGCAGCGTATTTTTCGGGATAAAACCTCGTAACTGGGCAGCACGTTGCAAGCGTGCATATTCTTCTCTGATTATAAAAAGTTGGCGATAGGAAAAGAGGAGTAGAAAAGTAAATTTGGCCGGCAGACCCAATTGCCCCAGACCATGTCCGAGGCTGACAGCACTGGAGGTTGCAATCAGTGCAAGAAAACAGCAAAAGATCGCGTTGGTTTTGAGAGTGATAAGGGTTGTAATTTGAACACCTGTGAAGGAGTCACCTTGATAGGTCAGAGGCAGAGTAAACCAGAGAAAAAGGGTGAAAATATTCACTAGTCCCATACGTTTGATAAGGATGGAAACCGTTGGCTTTGAGAATGCCAGCATTGTGGCACCTACCAGAAGACCTGCAAAGGCCGCCGAGATGGAGGAATTTAGTGCCAGAACAAGACTGAGAGTGACGGCAGCAATAATTTTTACCCTGGCATCACGTTTGTGAAACAAGGTATTGCCGCAACTAAAATCTTCTTCTGTCATTTTTTGTTTTTGAACCTGAGCCAGGTAACAAGACCGGCAAGACCAATGAGATAGCCGAGACCTCCAAGAATATCACGAAAATCGGGTTTTTTCTCTTCTGCCCTGGCAAGACTTCTTTTGATGGGAGCCAGTTCTTCAGCAAGGAGTTGCTTCAGCATTGCCTGTAATTCCTGATTATCAAGTACATTCTTGGGAGAAATAGCTGCAACTTCAGTATTTGTTTGATACTCGGAGGCTGGAAGCAGCCAGTGGGACTGATGGCCTTCACCGCCTGAAACTGTGATCAGAATATCATCTCCAGACCCTTTAATTTCCGCAGGAATTGTAAAAGTGAAAATACCTTTTTTGTCACCTGTTCCCTGCAAGAGGATTTTGTCAGACTGCTTGTTCGTTACTGTTACCTTGCCATTTATTAGAGGACTCTTTCCGGAAAATCCAGATTCCACGGTAACGGTATCTCCTGAAACCCAGGCGAAAACATTGATTTTATGTGCTTGCGCCTGCAGTGGCCACAGGAGGAAGCAAAAGAGCAAAATAGAGAAACGAAGAATCATGTTTCAACCTCCATGGAAAGAATCTCAGGTTGTACCCTGGCCAGAAAGTTTACCACAAACATGGTGATCAAGCCTTCTATCAGCATCACCGGCACGTGGCTAAGCAGCACCAGACCTGCAATCTTAAAAAACCCATGATCGGAAAAATAAAGAGCTCCACTCATAAGGATTGCAGAGAGCAGGACGGGGCAAAATCCGGCAAGAAACCCCGCAATCATTCGCTGTTTTTTGCTTTTTTTCAGCCACGGATGAAGAATAAGTCCACAAAGAACAGCGGGACCAGCAATAATAGTACCATTGGCCCCCAGAACAGTAATTCCGCCAAATTGAAAAAAGAGCAGTTGCAAGAGCAGGGCCACCACAATTGCGGGAAAAGCTCCCCAGCCTAAGATAAGGCCAATAAGTCCGCCAAGGAGCAAATGTACTGATCCCGGCCCAACGGGGACATGGATAAGTGAGGCTACAAAAAAAGTGGCAGACAGAAGGGATACGCTCATAATACGATCGTAATCGAGCTTTTTCAAGCCAATGGTAGTGCCTACGGTGGTGAGAACTGCACCACTGAGAAGAACGGGTGCGCTGAGAATGCCTTCTGAAATATGCATGGGAATTGCTCGTGGAACTCGTATGGACAAATTGTTCGGATACAGGTAAATACAGACATCGTAAACACAATGCTAATCGGTGTTAATTTTTGGACACCAATTTAGGAAATTATGCGTTGACTCGTTTTGAGGTAGGTTGCGGTTGAGCGTAGCGAAACCCAACACCATTGCAATTGTTGGGTTTCGCTACGCTCAACCGCAACCTACGCAACTGCAAACTCAGACTGGCTTACTACAAGAGCGTGTGTATCAGAAATACAATAGCCACTATTTGACGAGGTCTGTAAAATAGTTACATTTTATTCACAATAGCAGGTGATTTATTAAAGGTCAACTCTCCCCTTTAAGGATTTTATGAAATACACAGTTGAAGCCATCGGAATTGTTCATTCCTGTTACAGTGAAAAGTTTGGTATTCCCAGACAACCGGGGCTGGTGAAAAGTGCTAGAGGGGCCATTGAATTATTGCCCCCTTGTAATCGTGAGGAAATGTTCCATGAACTGGACCAGTTCTCTCATATTTGGTTGCAGTTTCAGTTCCACCATGCGGTGGCCGACGGCTGGCGCCCCACAGTTCGTCCGCCGTGGCTTGGCGGGCAGAAACGGGTGGGGCTTTACGCGAGTCGATCTCCACACCGGCCTAATTTTTTAGGCATGTCTGTTGTTCGTTATCATGGCCTGCACAAGTCAAAAGGTGGCTTGTTTCTGGATATCAGTGGAATGGATCTTTTGCAGGGAACACCTGTTTTTGATATCAAGCCCTATGTTCCCTACAGTGACAGAGTGGAAGACGCGAGCAGCGGATTTGTTCACTTTGCAGAGCAGCCTGTGAATGTTGCGTTTACTGAAGAAGCAGAACGAGAATGTTC
Organism: Desulfocapsa sp.; assembly: GCA_029934915.1. Lineage (GTDB taxonomy): Bacteria > Desulfobacterota > Desulfobulbia > Desulfobulbales > Desulfocapsaceae > Desulfocapsa. The sequence continues at coordinate 3,497 of JAOZLI010000280.1, forward strand.
ACGCTATCAACAGGATACAGGAAGAGATTTGAAGACCTTAGTTCATGAAATCCTGGCGCAGGATCCCAGGCCGGCAAGCCAACGGAAGAAAGAACGGGAATATGGGATGCTTCTCTGGGATATGAACGTGCGATGGCGGGC
>JAOZLI010000281.1 GCA_029934915.1 Desulfocapsa sp.
GGTGCTGAATTATTGGGCAAAGTTACTGAAAAAAAGGTAGAAGGTGTTGGCTCATTAAAATTTCTGGTGAATTTTATCCAATTGTGATTGGATAATTAGAGAAGTATTTGTAAAAGACAAGCATATCCTTAGGACTCGTTCAGAAATAGTACACACAGTCTTTCTTTTAGGAACACAACACGATGACAGACCTATCAACTCCAGAAGAAAAAACGCTTCAGGCACAAGTAGACCTTTATTCCAACATGCTTGAACATTGCAGTGACCTTATTCACCGTGTTACCCCAGAGGGTCGTTTTATCTACGTCAACAAGGCCTGGCGAGAGGTTTTAGGCTATTCTGAGGAGGACATCAAAACACTATCTTTAATGGATATCGTAGACGACTCATGCCGTGGGAAGTGTCAGGGAATTTTTAACGCCCTCATTGGCGGTGAGCAAATTGACAATAATGAGACAGTTTTTCTCACCCGTGAAGGAAAAAAGATAACAGTTGAAGGACGCTGTCAGACCACTTTTAAAGACGGAAAACCGATTGCCATGACTGGTATTTTCCGTGACATATCCGACCGGATCAAAAACGACATTGCCCTGAAGGAGAGCGACCAGCGTTTTCGCACACTCTTTGAGAACAGTTCCGATATCATGCAGATAGTTTCCACGGAAGGTCGTTTTCTTCATGTGAACCCAGCGTGGCTGAAAACCTTCGGCTATGACCAGGATGAGATCAAAAATATGACAATATTTGATCTCATCTCACCCGATTGTCAGGAACACTGTACAGAGACCTTTCAAAAGGTTCTTTCCAAAGTCGGCGTCTACCCAATTGACACCACATTTATGGCCAAAAACCATAAAAAGATAGAGATAGAAGGCAATGCCACGGCCGTCTTTAAAGATGGCAAGCCCGTTCACTCTCAATGTATTTTCCGAGATGTTACAACAAAACGGAAAATGGAAGAAGAGCTCCTTAAGACACAGAAACTGGAATCCATCGGTGTGTTTGCCGGTGGCATTGCACATGATTTCAACAACCTGCTTACTGCAATTCTTGGCAATATTTCCCTGGTCAGAACGATGACGAGCACCGAAGCACCTCTAGCCGCCCGTCTTGAAAAGATAGAAACTGCAACCGTGCGGGCCAAGGGACTGACCCAGCAACTCCTGACCTTTGCCAAGGGCGGAGAACCAATCAAGAAGCTCTCGGGAATTGCTGATATGGTAAAAGATTCCATCGAGTTTCCTCTTCACGGTTCCAGTATTAAACGTGACTATCAGTTTGCACCTGAACTCTGGGTCGCAGAAGTTGATATAAATCAACTCAGCCAGGTGGTTCAGAACTTGGCTATAAACGCCAGGCAGGCTATGACCGATGGTGGTTGCATGACAGTAACTGGAAAGAATATCACCTTAGCCGACGACAACACGACCGGACTTCAGCCAGGCCGATATCTGTTTCTCACGTTTTCCGACGAAGGGCATGGTATTTCACAGCAAGATCAGAAAAGAATATTCGACCCTTATTTTTCCAGTAAGGAAAAGGGAAGTGGCCTTGGCCTTGCTGTGGCTTATTCCATTATGAAAAAACATGACGGACTGCTGACTGTTGATTCCATCCTTGGCGTGGGTACCACTTTTTCCATATATCTCCCCGCAGCCCCCGACCAACAACACCAAGAGATAGGACTGGAAGATCAACGGCCAAGTCTTGGGGGTAACATACTTATCATGGATGACGAGGAAATTGTCCGTGAGGTAGCCGGGGAAATGTTGAATTTCTTAGACTACACGTCCAGTGCGGCGACTGACGGAGAACAGGCTCTCGTCTTATATCAAGAGGCTATGGAAGAAGGCAAACCTTTCGATGCCGTATTAATGGATTTGACCATTCCCGGAGGGATGGGAGGTAAAGAAACCATGACCATGCTTCTTGAAATCGACCCACACGCACAGGGTATTGCTTCAAGTGGCTATGCCAATGATCCCATAATGGCTCATTTCCAAGACTATGGATTCAGCGCAATAGTACCAAAGCCTTACAAACTAGACGAATTACGTACTACCCTGAACACTATTCGTCGGAAAAATTAGTCCTAAGGATGACAAGTTCGTAAAAAGTAAAATTTCAGATGGCTAAGTAAAAAACTTCATATTCGAGGAATGCAAATTTAATGGAATGAGGCGTACTTAGGTACGCCGCAGTGACAGTAAATTTGCTATGACGAAGAAGATGGAGAGTTTTTACGACGCCATCAAGGGTACCTTAAACAATTGGCATCAGCTCCATGAATTTGAATGAATTAGGATTAGACCGTTGGCTTACAAACCAGGCCAGAAATCTCTGTCAACCCGGACAACGAATGGCTCGGGTGACAGTGGTTCATCGTGGCTGGTATACCGTCAGGAATGAAGAAGGTGAAGTAACCGCCCGAACAACCGGGAGATTCCTGCACTCCACCGAATCGACGTGCGATATGCCCTGCGTAGGTGACTGGGTTTGTGTCCGTTATCAGGATACCCAAAATGCAGCGACCATCCATGGGATGCTGCCAAGAAAATCGTTTCTACGTCGAAAATATGCCGGCAAGCGAATCGAAATACAGATGATCGCAGCAAATATTGATGTAGCTTTCATTGTTCAATCATGCCACTATGATTTCAACGTGAGCAGGCTTGAACGCTACCTGGTCATGGCAAATGAAGGCCAGGTTGAGCCTGTACTCATTCTGTCCAAAACAGATTTAATCAGTGCAGATAAACTGGAACAATTAATTGCCGAAATCCGTGAGGCTGGAATCAGCACCAGGATTATTGCTATCAGTAATGTAACCGGATCGGGCTTAGAACAGATCGAAGACGCCATGGGTGCCGGGAAAACCTACTGCATAGTCGGTTCCTCGGGAGTTGGCAAATCTACGCTAATTAACCGGCTCATCGGCCACGATGCATTGGAAACAAAAGCAGTAAGTGATTCTGGAGAAGGGCGGCACACGACAGTTCGTCGTCAGCTTCTTGCTCTTGACCAGGGTGCAATGCTCATCGACACACCAGGAATGCGAGAAGTCGGACTCTTGGACGCAAGCGATGGAATGGACGACAATTTCGATGACATCCATGAGTTATCACGGGGTTGCCGCTTTTCCAATTGCAGCCACACCCAGGAACCCCAATGTGCAATTTTGCAGGCAATAGAAGACGGCACATTGCAACAGGTACACTACCAGAATTATTTGAAATTGAAGACAGAATCAGAATCAAATAAAATGGCATATGCTGTTAAACGAAAAAAAAGAAAATCCTAACGGATACTCGTCACATTTTTGGAATTACTATGAAAAAAACATTTAAATTGTCTCACCCAAAGCTCCCCCTTCCAAGGCTTATTGAAGCCATCAAATATGAAGTCAAAAAATATATAAAAAGAGAACGCCGAAAAAAGCTCCCCCCTAAAGTCGACTTTTGGGATTTTGACTGCCGGTTCGGTGTTGATGAGGAAAGCAGTGAGGTTATTCATCTGTCTGCCATCAATAAATCCATTTCTGAGGCTGAATCAAAACAGCTCGAATCCTTTTATTTGGAAATTTTGGTCAAACC
>JAOZLI010000054.1:0-9550 GCA_029934915.1 Desulfocapsa sp.
GACAGATTGAGGAATGGGAATCTTCCGAAGATGTCTTAGGGGAAATACCTGAATCTGATACAGATATTGAGGAAGATACAGCGGACGATAACGACGAAGACCAAGATTCCGCTGTTCAGGGAAATCTCTTTGGTCATACTCCCTCTGGAGAATAATAAAATAACAATTACTTGAGGAGGCTCTGTTGGAACGACTTGTCAAGTTTGAACTTATTGGTCAGCAATTTGCTTTTTATACCGCTGCTCCTGAAGAAGAAGTAGATGAAATCATAAGCATGGTAACGGAACTCGTGCAGCAGAACAGTACTTCCACCGCTTCGGGAAGTATTCCTGTGGGGAAGGTCGCAGTACTTGCCAGTTTGAATATCGCATCTCGTTATGTTGAGTTAAAACGAGATTTTGCAAATTACAAACAGGAGACTGAAACAAGAATCCTTAAACTTGGCGAACAAATTGGTAAAGAAATAATGACTCACGAATAAATTATATGGGCGGGAAAAGTATTATTCCGGTTAGGCGAAAGATAATCTGTTTTCGTTTACTGGAAAATTTGCTATACTGCGCCGGAATTCGTTAGTTTTACAGTTTTCCCTGGCCTGTTGGTGATTCTCAGTGTTGTTGAGCCAACTCTCAAGAAAAGGGTAACCTCACTGATTCACTAAGGAAAGTCGTTTTGCGATATTCCTGAAGGAATTATAGGTCTGCCCACCTATTTTAATAGGTTCTACTTTCCTGTGGACACGGCAGGGTGGGGAAATTTATTTATTCTCAAAGCAATTTAATATATTGTTTTGTTTTTATATTCCGAAAGGTTGATTTGTCGGAAATTATCTGCAGGGTTAATTGCAGTCTGAATGGTAGTTTGGGAAGAAGGGCGAAATAAGGATGCTGGCGAAGCATGTTCATGGTGTTTCGATTATATATATAGGGTTCACTCAACAGTTAATTACGATTCTGAGGCGCAATATGAATGTTTAAGGAAGTGATTTTTACTTCGTGTCGCCTGGTTTCTTCTATATTGATTTCTTTTGGTTATGTAGATAGTTGTGTGTGATTATTATTGTGACATAAAATTTGGTCCAGTCCGTCTGTGCTGACGATAATCCTTCCTTGCCCCCGTTTTATTCTTCCCATGCTTTTGTTCTGCTGCTGTTTTTGATCCTGCTGTCGCAGGGAGAGTGGTATGAGTTTTCAATTACTAGCGTTTGTTTTGGGCGGGCTTGCTGCCGGTATTGCGGCAGGAGTCTATCTACGCAAACGTTTTGTCGAAGATAATATAGAAAACCTGGAATCTCAGGGGAAAAAAATTATTGAAACAGCCCTTACTGAGGCTGGACAGATAAAGAAAGAGAACCTGTTAAAAGCAAAAGAAGATGCGTATAAGCAGAAACAGTCGGCGCAAAAAGAAATAAACAAGGAAAAGCAAGATCTTAAAGATGAGACGAGTCGTCTCGGACAAAAGAAAAGTACCTTGAAAAAAGAATGGTCAGCGTTTGATAAACGTCAGGTTGAACATGAGCAACAACGTGAGGCGTTACTGCAGCAGGAAAAACGTATTGGTGAAAAAAATAAGGAAGTAGACCTTCTTATTGGTAAACAGCGATTTGAGCTTGAAAAAGTATCTGGTATTACACAGGATGATGCTAAGAAAATGCTCATGGAATCTCTGGAAAGTGAAGCTCGAATGGATGCTGCCAAACGATTGGCTCGCATCGAAAATGAGATGAAAAGAGAGGCTGATCGCAAGGGGAAGAATATCCTTGCATTGGCGATTTGCAGATATGCGGGTGATTATGTTGCCGACAAAACGGTCTCTATGGTGCCCCTGCCAAACGATGAAATGAAGGGCCGTATCATTGGTCGTGAAGGACGTAATATTCGAGCCATTGAGGCTGCAACCGGTATTGATATCATCATTGACGATACACCGGAGGCAGTTATTCTGTCAGGTTTTAATCCTGTCCGGCGTGAAGTTGCACGACTGGCCCTGCTTCAGTTGATTAATGATGGTCGTATCCATCCTGCTCGTATCGAAGAAGTTGTCCAAAAAGTCACCAAAGAGCTTGAGATTGTAATGAAAGAGGCTGGTGAGCAGGCGACATTTGATGTGGGCGCTCACGGTGTACATGTTGATCTTATTAATATTCTTGGTCGCTTAAAATACCGTACCAGTTATGGCCAAAATGTATTGCAGCATTCCCTGGAAGTTTCGTTTCTCTGCGGCATTATGGCGGCAGAGCTGGGGATTGATGTAAAAGTTGCTAAGCGTGCAGGGTTATTGCATGATATTGGCAAAGCTGTGGATCATGAAGTGGAAGGTTCTCATGCTGTCATTGGGCGTGATCTTGCTAGAAAATATGGTGAATCCGAAGAGGTTGTTTATGCCATTGGAGCTCACCATGAAGATGAACCGCCACAGTCTGTTCTTGATATACTTGTGCAGTCAGCAGATGCTCTTTCGGGTGCTCGGCCTGGAGCACGGAAGGAAATGCTGCAATCCTACGTGAAACGTCTTGAGGATCTTGAGGCTATTGCCAGTTCTTTTGAAGGTGTGGAAAAATCCTACGCTATTCAAGCCGGACGTGACCTGCGTATTATTGTCGATTCTCAGAAGGTTCAGGATGGTGAGGCAACACTGTTGAGTCAGGATATTGCTAAAGCGATCGAAGAAAAGCTGACCTATCCCGGCCAGATTCGCGTGACTGTTATTCGCGAAACCCGGGCGATACAGTATGCGAAGTAAATAAAAAACCGCATTCGATATTCTCTTATATTCTTTTATATATTATAAAAATGGCTACAATCGAAGAACAAATAACTCTCCTGGAAAGGGGAGTGGTGGACTGTATAGCTCATGATGAGCTGGTTAAAAAACTTAAAAAATCCATCGAGACCGGTGTACCCCTCAGGGTGAAAGCTGGTTTTGATCCGACGGCTCCTGATCTGCATCTCGGGCATACCGTTTTGTTGCAGAAATTAAAGCATTTTCAGGATCTTGGTCATCAAGTACTTTTTTTGATTGGGGATTTTACCGGAATGATAGGTGATCCAACGGGCAAGTCGGAAACCAGAAAGGCTCTTACTCGGGAGGATGTTGCCAGGAATGCTGAGAGTTATAAGGAGCAGGTCTTTAAAATTCTTGATCCTGAAAAAACAGAAGTTGTTTTTAACTCCGAATGGCTGGGTGCACTTGATTCCTTTGATATGATACGACTAGCGTCGGAACTTACGGTAGCCAGAATGCTGGAACGAGAAGATTTTAAAGTTCGTTTCCGTGAAGGCAGTCCTATCTCCATCCATGAATTTATGTATCCCCTGATTCAGGGATATGATTCAGTGGCTCTCAAAGCTGATGTGGAGCTTGGTGGCACAGATCAGTTGTTTAACCTGTTGATGGGGCGTGATCTGCAGCGTTCACGTGGACAGGAGCCTCAAGTGGTTATAACCATGCCGCTCCTGGAAGGGCTGGACGGTGTTAACAAAATGAGCAAATCCCTCGGAAATTATATTGGTGTGGCTGAGCCTGCCAACGATATTTACGGGAAGGTGTTATCTGCATCAGATGAGCTTATGTTTCGCTATTATGAACTGCTTAGCGATCTGAGCAGTGAAGAAATTGCCAGTCTCAAAGCGGATATGGAGGCAGGGAAACTGCATCCAAAAGAGGTCAAACAGAAACTTGCCCGTGAACTCACTGCACGCTTTCACTCAGAGGAGGCAGCCATACAGGCTGAGGCGAATTTCGCCAAGGTCTTTCAGAAAGGTGGGATACCGGATGACATTCCAGAAAAGAAGATAACAGCAAAGGATGATATCTGGCTGCCACAACTCCTTGTTGATCTTGATATGGTTAAATCAACCTCAGATGGAAGGCGCATGGTCAAGCAGAATGCTGTCTCTTTGGATGGGAAAAAAGTTACCGATATGAAAACCAATGTAACGCCAAAGGGTGAATTACTGATAAAGGTCGGTAAACGCCGTTTTTGTAAGGTAGTTTTTGAGTAATTCCCGCTGCAACAACAACTATAAAAAAATGCCTGTCGGATATCATCCGTCAGGCATTTTTTTGTAGCTAGTACTTTGTAGCTTTAGACTTGATACTTTTAACTTGCGCGCTTGCACCGCATTAGTTAACCATCTGTTCCTCTTCCATATTGCTGCATTCGTTGCAGAGACCGGAGAATTCGATATGATGCCCGAGAACTTGATACTGACTCACAGCAGCAGCTGTTTTGTTGATATCTTCCATAACAGGAATTTCAATATCATCTACTTTGCCACAGCTTAAACAGCGAATGTGGTAATGCGGGTCAATGGTGGCATCAAAGCGTTTTTGAGTTCCACCCACTTCAAGCTTCAGGATAATGCCGGTTTCTGACATCAATTCAAGGTTTCTGTAAACGGTTCCCAATCCTATACGTGGAAGACGTTTACGAACCATATCGTAGACTTCATTTGCCGTGGGATGTGAGGTTACTTTTCCAAGTTCTTCCAGAATTATTTGTCGTTGCGTGGTTAGTCGCATCTGCGGTGTAAGTTGCATTGTTTCCTCTCGGTAACAGTTTTTTTGTAAGTGGTAATCATTCTTGTCGTATCAGTGTAAACCAAAAATAAAATAAATCAAGGGAAAAAATACGTAAAATTAACAACAAAAAGGATAAGGAAATACTAAGATGTTAAAATTAGTAAGGAAAAGGATGGATATCCTAACGTACTTCAGGGTTGTAGTAACCAAATTGTAATTCAGGGAAGTCGTTTTTTAGGAGGGTCAGCCACTTTTTCATGCCAAGAGGCTTGGAAGATCCTTTAAAATCAAGGCTCCTGAGGTACCACTCAGGATCCATGTTCAAATTACGTAATTGAATTCTATCCGGTTTGCATTGTGTGAGGAGTGTGCTTAGCGCTTTGAATTCATTCTCAGAATCAGTAACTCCTGGCAGGATGAAATAGTTTAGAGAAACAAACTTCCCCGCGTCCTTCATGGTCTTGATAGATTCACATACATCAGAGAGGCCAAAACCTTGAGGACGATAATAGTTGTTGTGGTACTTTTCCTGGGCAGAGTTGAGGCTTACCCGCAAACTGTCAAGTCCTGCATCAGCGAGCCGTTTGACAGAGGAAGGAATGCTTGCGTTGGTGTTTAAATTAATGGTGCCGAGATCTGTGTTTTTACGGATAATTATGATGGCTTTTTCGAGGGTATCACACTGTAGAAGAGGTTCGCCTTCACAGCCCTGGCCAAAACTGACGATGGCTTTCTCTGCCTGTTGCAAATGAGGAATAGCGACTTCTGAGAGCTCTGCTGGAGTTGGCACAAATTGTATTCTATCTTGGGTGGCGGAGCATTTTCCAGAGGCTTGGAGTGAGATACAGCCAACACATCGGGCATTGCATGTCGGAGATGTTGGAAGAGGTGCTTCCCAGCGGCCAAGAAAATAATTTCGGGCTGCAGGGCACCCGTAGGTAAGGCAACATTTACCCAGGTGTTGAATGAGTCGGTTGTTTTTGTGTTGTTGGAGTTTTTTAACGGTTTTTTTATTTATTGTGTTCTGGTTAAACTGAGAAGCGTCCTGTCGGGTATCCTCATCACTCCGAAAGGCGGTGGTCCAGAACCTACCATCATACCAGCCAACAGCCGTGTAGGCAAAAAGCGGGAGCCGTGGGGCATCCTTTGTGGTCTGGTAGGCGCTGTTTAAGACAGCAGTGTGAGCAGGTGACATAAAGGCCGCAACTGCACGAATGGAATCGTTGGGATTGAATGGGTTTTCTTCAAGCAGCAGCGGTTCGCCATTAGCCTGATCACAGCCAACGGGTAGTCGTCCTGGAAGGACAAATAATTCACTCCCCTCAGGCAGGGGAATGAAATCTTCCTTTGCAGGAAGTACAAACGACCCTGCACTCATGCCAGCTGCGTGGAGATCAGGGAAATCGGTAATATTCTCCTCTTCGTCTGCAAAAACCAGAAAAGGTTGTCCTGCCGGGTGAATCATTGTGGTGGTCTAAGAACTTTGAAGATGGAGTCTATGGCACGATAAACATCAATATCTTCACCAAATATATCTTCAATGGCAGGGTTATTGATGAGATCTTCAATGACATACTGAGTCAGGTAAAGACTGACAATGTTTGGATCCGGGATCAGGGTGCGGTTTGGTGCAACCTTCAGCTGAATATCGAAATCATCCATGGTGACAAGATTTTTCAATTGCTGGATGAAAACTTCCTGTACACTTTGTACGGAATTTATTTCGATAATTTCTCTGTCAATGAGTCGCTGGGTCAGTCGAATTGCAAATTCTTCGGCATTTTCCTTGGCTTTTTTCAGAATAAAACGCCGTTCTCTTTCTCTTTTTCTATCAATGGCACGAATTGTTTTGTCTGTAGCATTGGTTGCGCTTATATGAGCTTTAGCCATTGTGGCCTCCAGTTTTAAATCGAAATAAAATCATTCTGTTAATGTCTGGAAGATTTACTGCATATAGCGTAATCTTCCAATCAAAATCTTAGCGAGTCCTTAGGGATGGAAATTTTCTCAAACCCTACGCATTTGAATTATACAGCTTTGCAAACTTGTTCATCCTGCTCTTCTGTGCTGACGGGAGCTTTAAGTCATATTTATTTAAATATTCAGCAGCCATGCGGTGGGTATTGAATATTGGCACGTTAAGAGAGAGATTCATGATTGCCTTATCAAGAAAATCTGATGAGGAGTCTTTGTTATGAAATTCTTCAAGGACTGCGGGCAGGATCTCGTAAAATGAGGCAGAATCTTCAGCGTAGAGCAGTTCGTCTGGTGATTCGGAAAGGTTTGCTTCATCCACTGGTCCCTCATGGCCAAATTTCCAACCGGTAAGGCCGTTGTGGTAGCCTTCCACCCACCATCCATCCATAATGGAAAGATTTGGTACGCCATTTAATGCTGCTTTCATACCACTGGTTCCGGATGCTTCCAACGGACGTTTGGGATTGTTTAACCAGATATGCACGCCTGCCACCATTAATTTGGCGATATGCATATCGTAGTTGGGAATGAAAATGAGGTTGAGCAGACCATTACTTTGTTCGTGGAGATCTTTCTGATAGTCAAGAATGAGCTTGATAACAGATTTTCCTGGTTCATCGGCGGGATGTGCCTTGCCGGCGAAGAGAAAATTAATAGGCCAGTTGTTATCTGTGGCGATTTTGCAAAGCGTTTCAAGGTTGTCGAAGATCAAATCAGCTCGTTTATAGGTGGAGAATCGTCTGGCAAAACCAACCGTGAATGTTTTGTGATGAAGTTTAGTGTTGTTGTCAATTATGTTGGAATAAAAGTTCGGTGGGTCAATCCAGGTGCTGGTCATCTGGTTACGATGCTGCAGGAGCATTGCATTGACATAGTCGTACAGCGTGGCGGAATCCTGTTCCCACGCGCGTAGAAAATAGGTGCGAAAACGACTGTCACCTTTCAGCTTTTCGGCATTTTTTAATACGCCTGGATTGTTTCGCCAGTCGTTTAACTCCTGAAATGAATCGAAAAGTTCAGCCCTTGCATCGCTAATCCATGTTAAGTGATGGACACCATTAGTAATTGCCGTGATTTTGTCAGCAAATTCAGGGAATTGTTTGTGAGTAACATCTCTGTGTAGTCTGCTGACACTGTTTGCACCGCGGTTCACACGCATGGCAAGGGTTGTGAAATTATATGAGTGTGGTGCTTCCTCGTCGTGAGCAAGTAATTCCAGGATATGACGACATGATTGATGACTAATTCCGGCATACACGGATTTGTTGAAACGATCGTGACCTGCCTTCACAGGGGTGTGAATAGTGTATACCAGCTTTTTGGCTACAGTCTTTGCTGCTGACTCAATTTGTTTATCTGTTGCTTGAGTGATTTCCGAATGCTTCAGCTTTTTCATTATTTCTTCAGCAATAAGCTGTAGTGCGACAACAACGCCATGTTGCTCGTTTAAGTGCAGGGTGTGAGACGTAATACCCAGGGCCTGTAAAACCGGAAGAATTCCAGTTCCAAGCATACGACGCTGAGTAGCTTTAATAATCGAGGATTTAGAATTATAGAGTTGACCCGCTGCATCCAGTATCGGTGCAGGATTGCCAGCAAGAGAAAAATCGAGAAGCAGTTCTGGAACAAAGAAGTCCAGAGTGTGGTTAACCTCCATTTTCATCCAAACCTGTGCCGAGGCCATGGTTTCATGGTCATATTCATTGAAGAAAGGGACCTGGATTTGCAGTGGTTTTCCTGGGTTTTTAGGGTCTTGAAGCAGGTATAGTCCTGGTGTTTTTTCTGGATACCAGGCTACAGTTTGGGCGATTTGACCTATTTTTGAATCGACAATTTGGGAAAAGTATCCCTGTCGATAGAGAAGGCTTACTGCAACCACTGGTACTCTGCAATCAGCAAAACTTTTTAGAGTATCACCGGCAAGAACTCCTAACCCACCGCCATAACAGGGAATTTTCTCGGGACCATGGAAGAGTTTCTTGATGTAGCTCTTGAGACGTGTGTCTTTAGAGTCCGTTTTCTCAAGAGTCATCAGTTTACTTTTGATAGGATGGAAAACATCAGGGTCTGCACCTATTTCCATGGATATATAAACAACAGAATTTCCATCAGGGGTAGTGAGGTTTTTCCAGACTTTATCGAGAGTTTGTTGAGAAACTCCAAAAAATGTACCAAACTGATTCTTTGCAATCAGGTCACTGACGTCAAAATTACTATCTGTATGAGTATTTTGTTGCATACCGTTTCTTTTTAATAAAATTAGTAGAATACGTGGTGGCTCGGGGTTTTACTCAAATTAGAGCCGTGAGAATGTAAACTCAAGATAAAAAGACGAGCGTATAAAAAATCTTAAAAATACTTTATCATGGGATTTGCAAAACGTCTGGTATTTTTTTCTAAAAAAAAGTAGACTCCGAAAAAAATTAAGTAGGGAGTTTGATTTATTTCACAGGAGGAGAGCATGAACCGAAAATATAGTGTATATATCGCTGTTCTTATAATGAGTTTTACTCTGTTACTCTCGGCCTGCGGGAGCAAGAAAGATGACATGCAGTCGGCAGCACCGCTGCAGGATCCTGATGCCATCGGTCACGCTGAGCCTCTTGTGTCAAAGCCTATCAGCATTATGGAAGGACGGACTACTGGTCCCATGCTGCCGGTTTACTTTGGCTTCGATAGTTCTTCTATTCGGTCAGATCAGGTGGCCAGAATGAAAGTTAATGCCGACTACCTGAAAGACAATGAAGCCGTGTCCATCCGGATTGAAGGGAATTGTGACCCTCGTGGAACCAGAGAATATAATCTGGCTCTTGGTGAAAAGCGAGCTCTCAGTGCAAAAAAATATCTTGTGAATCTGGGAATTTCTGTTGATCGGATGAGTACCATAAGTCTTGGAGAAGAAAAGATCTTGTTGCATGGTCAGGATGATATGGCCTGGGCGCAGAATCGGCGGGATGATTTTATTGTTGAATAAATTGAAGGTACGTTTACGTTTATACAGTGTGTGGGGGGAGTATCTGCCCAATTCAGGGTGTTCCAGTAATTAAAA
>JAOZLI010000054.1:9650-11437 GCA_029934915.1 Desulfocapsa sp.
TATACAGTGTGTGGGGGGAGTATCTGCCCAATTCAGGGTGTTCCAGTAATTAAAAAGAGGAGAGAAGTAGATGTTGAAGCGATTGGTACTAGTTGTAACGTTAGTGGTTCTTGCTGGTTTTACTGTTCAGAGTAATGCTGTTCAGGCGGAAACAACGAAGATCGGAGTAATGAATGTCCAAAAAATTATTAACGATTCAGCTGCTGGTAAAAAGGGGCTCGTTATTGTTGAAAAAAGGACAGAAGAACTGAAAACTAAGTTCAAAGCTGAGCAGGAAGACCTTGTTGCACTTCAGCAGGAAATTGAAAAGAAAAACTCTGCCTGGAGTGAGGATAAAAAAGCTGAGAAGGCTCGTGAATTTAAGTTAAAACAGCGTGAGATGCAGGTAAAACTGGAAGATGCTCAAATGGAGATCGAGCAGCTTAAAGCTAAGGAAGTTAATCCTGTTCTTAAAATGCTTGAGACCGTTGTGAGTGAATTTGGTGAGAAGGAAGGCTATTCTGTCATCATGGGCTCCACCGCTAGAGAAGGTGTGTTCTATTTTTCCCCAGCAGTGGATGTTACCGACGCAGTGATTAAAGAGATTGATAGTCGTATGAAGTAAAAAGATGTGTAATGTAGTTGCTAGTAAACGATGCAGAAAAGTATTTTTCTGCATCGTTTTTATTTGTAGGACACCTTAATTCACCCCACCTCTTTCCCTATGCAGCCTCTCGAATTTTTAAAATTAACCCCTAAAAGTAATTGCGGGGAATGTGGCTATCCTGCCTGCCTTGCCTTTGCTGTCGCTGTCACTAAGGGTGGTGTCAATCCTGGCAAATGTCCTTATGTGGATGTTGCCGCCCTTGGCGATACCTTTACGGGTGATCATGGACAGGATGGACTCGACGGTGTGGAACGATTGCTTGATGAAAAAGATATGGCGCTAGTTGCTTACTTGAAACAAAAAACCAGTGCGATTGATTTTTCTCTGGCTGCTGAAAATCTTGGTTGTGACTGGTCTGGCAGTGAAAAGGATTGCCTGCTTTTTCAGTTTCTTGGTCGCAGTGTCGAGTTGTATCATAATCGGGTGCTTATTGAAGGCCGGGACGTAGAAGATCCACGGGATCAGATATTACTTTACAACTATGTTCATTTTGGCGGCGGAGCAGCACCGAAAGAGGAATGGGTTGGCATGGAATCGCTTCCCAATTCCATTTCCAAGGTTCGAACGCTCCGAGTCTACTGTGAGGAACGTATAGCTACTTTTTTCACTGATAATACGAAAACGCTTATACAACATGCATCAGCGTTGGGTGCAGTATTACGGGAAAATCCGGAGCAGAGTTGCAGTGCTGCCTTTTATGTGTCAGTCCTTCCTCGTCTGCCTTTGTTTGTGCTTTTCTGGGACGAGGAGAAGGAAGAAAATTTTCCGGCAAAGGTAAAAGTGCTTTTTGATGAAAATGTAATGGAATTTTTAGATATCGAATCCCTGGTATTTGCCTGTGAACGTATGGCAGAACGCTGGATTGAGCTGGCACAATGAGTATAGAACTTGAAAAATTAACCGGACAGTTAGCCGGAACACGGATTCTTGTGGTTGGGGATATTATTGTTGACCATTTTATTCGAGGTTCCGTGACTAGGATCTCACCGGAAGCCCCGGTACCGGTTGTGAATGTAACCAAGGAGGAGTTTCTTCTTGGTGGTGGTGCAAATGTGCTCCATAATATTTATTCACTGGGGGCAGAGGCAGTACTGTGCGGAATTATTGGCGACGATGAGATGGGTCGGCGTTTGCAGGCTTT
>JAOZLI010000055.1 GCA_029934915.1 Desulfocapsa sp.
CTTAGCCATCTAAAATTTTACTTTTTACGAGTTTGTTAGCTTTTACTTATGGGTAAAGGGCAGCCCTAGCCACTCCTCAATTTCCGGGCTCAAATAGACAGTATCCATGAGAGTGGCAGCCCAATCGACCCCTTGTTGCTGGAGGATCCTGGTTACCCGAACTGCTGCTACTTGGATCACCGGCGTTTCACTCCAGATTACTGATTCTAAAAAACGCCAACGCTTTTGATCCGGTTTCCCTGATTCAATCCCCTGTCGGCATTCTTCACAGATGAAAAGGGTATGGTCGAGCTCAGGTTCTTCAGGTATGGGTGTAATTTCAAGAGGTTTCAGACTCACAGATCCTGTCTCACAGAGCTCGCATTTCGATCTTGAGCGCCTGGCCAGATCTCGGCCCAGCATATTAAGGGCATCAATACGGGCATTGTGTTTATCCAGTCCTCGGGCCATAATACCTCTCCTTGTCTACGTTCACAGGAACCACTTTTGTCCAAAAGGGCGGTTCTGTATCTATACGTTTCCTGATCAATACGACCCGAAAGGCCAATTTGTATTTTCCTGAGAGTGGTATTGCCAATACAGTCTATCAACATAGTTACACTGTGGATTTGAATCCAACAAGACCTATTCTTCCAGCTCCCGACTACACTCTTTGTATGACGACAGAAGTATAGCCAGCCACCGATACTCTTTATGCCCATCCAATGCGATTCGAACTGTCATGGTCAGTGGCACAGACAAAAGCATGCCCACTGGCCCCAGGATCCATCCCCAAAAGGCCAATGAAAGGAAGACCACCAATACTGAGAGACCAACGCCTTTCCCCATCACCCGAGGTTCCAGAATGCTGCCAACAACTATATTCACAAAGAGATACAGACTTCCTGTTATGGCAGCACCTCCCAGCCCAAACTGGACAAGAGCGAGAAGTAATGCTGGAATTGCGGCAAGAATGGAACCTATATTGGGAATAAAATTGAGAAAAAAAGCAACAACTCCCCACATTATTGCATAATCAACCCCCTGCAAAGACAGCCCAAAAGCCACAACAAACCCTGTGAACAGACTCGTCAAGGTTTTGATCCCAAGATAGCGATTTACCCCCTTTACGATCTCTCCATATTTTTCAAGAGCCTTTGAATCTTTTCCCTGAATGGCCATCAGTTTTGTCGGAAAACCTGCAGCCTCGGAAAGAATAAAGAAAAACGTCAGGAAAATCACAAAGGCATTGGTAATCATTCCACCCAGGCCATTTAAGGTGTTTGCAGCAAGGCTCAGGAGTTTGCCGGGATTAAACACATCTGTCACAATGGAACGATCAAAATGAACGCCATGCCCATCCAGCCATGTCCATAAGCCTGCGGTCTGTTCGAGTAGGCTTGCCTGATAGTTTGGAACATTCTTCGTGAAATCTGCCATGGAAGAGCCGATCAGAGTCACAAAGAAAATCCAGGTACCAACGATTATGGATATGAGAAGCAAGAGGCCGACAAACTCCGGTACCCCTTTACTCTGCATCCAGAACAGCGGGGGCGCACAAATTATAGCCAGAAAAATGGCGAGAAGAAAAGGTACGACAAGGGGAGAGGCTGCCTTCATACCAGCCACAACAATTACAAAGGCTGCCGCATTAATAAGAGGACTATTTCGTACAGAAAGTGTTGTCATGGATAAAAAATATGGTTAATTAGGTTCAAATCGCTTATTTTCAAGCTGTTTCTCAGAAAAAAATACAAAAACATTTACAACTATTCTCACAACAACGACTAAGCTATGCAAAATACAAAGTTTTTTCTCATTCCTGTTCTGCTCTTTTTCATTTCGGCCTGCGCCTCTTCCCCGGAAAGCTATCAAGGCTTAAAACATCCGCAAACAAACAGTGTGAACGTGAGTTTTCAGGAACAGACAATATCGGACACATGCTCAGCTTTTGCCCACCTGCTTATGCATAGCAAAGGCCAATCCACCGGTCAGGATATTGCCACAGCAATGCGCACTGAAGCCATGAGCAAAGGAGCAAACCTGCTCCTTATCGGAATGGCAAGAGAAATCGCAGACGAAGAACTGGAAAGTAATATATTCGACTACTATGGCCCGAAATACAGTTACACTTTCAATAAAACCTGGCTGGGATGGAAGTTTGGTTTTGCCGACTGGAATAGCGGTGATCGTCTTGTCGGCGTTGGTAGCGATGCCTGGGGAAATAGCGCGATACGCTTTCAAAACAGCCTTCTTATTCAGGCCGTGCTCTTACACTGTGAAGACGAATAGTAATAGGGTTACCCTACAAGATCATTCTTGATCACACTGTCAACTTCACTAAAACGCTGACGCAGCTCACTCATACGATTATGAATGGATAGCATATCACCATCACGAGCCAAATACTCAAACTCGAGGGCTATATTTGAAAGTCGCCAGGCAAATATGGTGGCACAAGCGCCTTTCATACCATGGCAAACTTCTCGTATGGCCTCACTGTCCTTATTCTGAATCCCTTTTTCTATGCCCAGAATCCATTTAGGGCAACTCTTCTGGCAGAGGTGTTGCAACAACTCTGTCATAATCTCCTGATTTCCATTACAGTTCACGGTAAGGCGCTCGATGTCCAACACAATATCGGGACGATCAGTCATATCAGGGATTGTTGGTGACATTATTAGTACCTTACTCCTGACCTTCTGTAAGAAAAAACAAGAAAATAAGAGCTCGTAACATTTTGATTTAATATAAAAGTATAGGCTATTAGGCTGAAGGCTGAAGACTTTTAGGAAGGACAAAAAGAAACATCCCCTAACAGCCTCAAGGCCTTCAGCCTAATAGCCTTGCGGGCTTGCCCGCTTTAGATTCCTATTTTTACCATACTGCTCGCAGGCCATCCTGCTTTCGCAATTGATCAATTCTTCTTTCCAGATCTATCCGCCATTCTGCATGAATCCTGGCGGCTGACGGAGCAATAAGCTCCGGTAAACCATACACTAGTCTATCAGAGGCACGACTTGCCTCAATAACGGCCTCAATGGAACGAGCTCCAAATTTATAACGACTGAGCAATAACCGTAACAGAAGACCTGAAGTTTTTCGAGCTGCTTTTTTCCAGTGAGTATCCATTTGATGGGCAATAATAAAGGCACGTTTAAGGAGAATGCGTCGAAGTTCTTCAATATCATCAGCATTAGCAGAATCCCGTAACAAAATATCCGGTATCTCAATACCATCAATATCAAGCACTACCCGTAAACGACTCATAAAATCTGGAATTTTCAGGGTCTTCATCCTGGCCAGGGCCTGTGGATCAGTGGGATCAAGCAACTTCTCCATCCCTGCCCAACTGGCCTTCACCCCACCCGCAAAAACAAATATCGCACGCCCAATAAAATGTGGAATACCGTTAACATAGGTAACACCATCCTGCATGGATGGCAAGAAATAACGCAGGTAACCAAATTCATGACCATCGTAGCGACAATCAAACTCATCCCAGAAAACGATGGGTACTTTTCCCCTGGCAACGGCTGCCCGAACGGGCTCAATGGCCGAATTTATTTCATTGGGAGAAGCAAACTGTGTCAGGTTAAATTCAAAGAAATCAAAGGGATCTCCATCAAACCGTTCCGAAATTACTCGAGCCACTTCTTTAACGGCAAAGGACTTTCCAGACCCTGGAGGGCCAAAAACACCCAAACAGAGGGGACGCAGAACGCTTTCTTTAGAAACATAGGAGTCCATAACGTTCTGTAGAGTAATCACTGGATCAATCTCTGCGGGATCTGTCGTTCGCAAATGTCCAACCTGAAAAATAGGCAGGTTGCCAAAACCATTTTTGCGATTGACCTCCTCCTTCAAATCATGGAGAACCTTTACAATTTCATCCATATATCCATGGGTTCCATGCACAGAAGATGAATCAAGGCTCGATACAGTTTTCCGAAAATAGAAAAAACTGCGCAAGGCCCGTTTCTTCTCTTCCGACCATGTCTGTGAGGCCACAAGTTCAAGAACTGCTTCAAAATCAGAAGAGAGTGGCGGAAGTTCAAAAAAACAGGGATCTTTTCCCGTATCCATAAAGGAACAGGCGTACCCACCAGGGAAACTTTTGGCAAAATCAAGATTGGGAAATTCCAGGGTTTCCTTAAAGAAATAACCATGTTTGTAGAGTAAATCCCAATTATTCAGTACCCGTTTGGAAAAATCGTAAAAGAAGTGCCTCCCAAAGTCAAACTCGCCAAAGCGCATTGCATCCATGGCAAGCATGGCCGGAAGCAAAGTGTCATAACAGGGTACGGAACCACGTTGGCGGGGAGAACTTTTCTCAGGCAGACAGCCCTTTCGATGCCTGAAGAAAATCGCATCAGGACCTATATACAAAATCCCATGGGGGAACATTTCCACCACAATATGACATCGGAATTTCCCTTTCCGAACGTCCCACAAGCCCACTTCCTCAGTGCGAAGAGCACGCAGACACATGGCAACAATGGTCTCCCAGTTTACAGAGCAATCCATTTCCATGCGGGTGGTTTCAAGATCCGAAAGACGGCAGAAGAGAACAAAGCGATGCCCTAACTGCTGCGCCCATTTTCCCCAGTGGGCAACACTGATTCCCATAGCAATGGCCCAGAGCCCCGGGTTACGATCAAGATCTTCCTGCGAGAGCTCGGGCGGATGACCGGAATCATCGACCACCACAAGACCATTATTATTGCTAAACATCTCCCGGTTAGAATCATCCACCGAAAAATCTTCAGCATCACTGGAACGCCCACCAGCAGGCAGGTATTGATTGACCATAAACCAGCCATGATCTTCCCGTTCCACGCTGAGATTTTTATACTTTCTGAATATCTGAAAAACATCCTTCTGCTCGCCATAGGTGAGCGACTGAATCCTTGGATTCATGTCCGATTCGGAGACATAGGATGTTAACCAGGTGAGTAACTGCTCAAGACGTCCATATTCAATAGAGACATCCCCGGCCATCAGTTCAATATGATCTCCAGGGTTATAGCCGTAGGCAGGAAGATTCCCTTCTTCAAGCAAACTTACCTGCTTGATGGGTAAGTTACGAATCTTAACGTTGGATCCAAGAAGGGCTATTTTTTGATCATATTCTGCCATTACTATTTATCCCCGTGGAAAAAGATAAAGAGGAAGACCAAGTCTTCCTCTTTATTGGTAGTTTGGCTGTTTTACAACAGACCGGATTTATCGAGGGCAAACACTGCCCCTTTATAGGATATGACGATTACCGCAACATATCCGAGTAACATTAGAGTGGTCATTTTATTTCTCCTAAAATATATCTTTATTATGCAGGGCCAGCCGGCAATAAATAAAACAAAAAGAAAATATCGAATATCGAACAAGAAATGTCGAATGTCGAAGTTTTTTATACTTCTACAGTTCGAAATTCTCTATTCGACATTCTGCGGTTCTCTTTTTTCACTAATACGCTTCCCCATCCAAAGCCTCATCAACAGTCAACTTCTTCGAATCCATCTTTTTCCAAAGATAGGCTATATAGGCAAGAAGCACAGGAATCGCCAGGGCCACATAGGTCATGGTTTTCAGCGTAAAGTGGCTCGACGAGGCATTGTATATTGTAAGACTTGACTGCAGGTCATAGGTTGAAGGATAAAATGCAGTATTGTTAAATGCAGGCAGACAAAGAACCGTCAAGCCTACCAATACGGTTCCAAGCCCTGCAAACCAGATACCTTTTGTGCTGTTTTTAAATGCTCCAGCAAGGACGCCCCAAACCACCAAGCCAATTCCAGCGAGGAGCATAAGTAGAAGATGCGGCAGAGCGAAGAGGTTGAAAAAATACTTAAAAGAGACCATGGAAACTACGCCCTGCTCGTCCACTCCAAACCCTTTCTTAAGCAGAATGGCCACAACCACATACAAAAGAAATGGCAACGCACAGAGAAAGTTTGTCCAGACGGCTTTACGCAAACGTGTTTCCATCTCACCCACGGCTGAAAAGTCTATATTATTTAACAGATACAATGCGCCCAAGACTCGAGCATTAAATACCAAAAACAACCCTAAAGAGAGATTAAAGAGTGAAAACGCAGCTTCAAGGCCACGAAGATTCACCCCACCCAGGGTATATTGCCAGGTCACCTGGTTCATATCATTCAGGGAAAAGCTGGATCCGGTGTAAAAGGTCCCCACTGCAGCGCCAATGAGCAGTACACCAACAGAACCGTTGATAAACATAAACGTCTCATAGGTTTTTGTCCCCCAGACGTTCGCTGGTTTTGTTCGATACTCATAACTCACGGCCTGAATAATAAAGGTGAAGAGGATCAGTATCCACACCCAGTAGGCTCCACCGAAACTTGTAGCGTAAAACTTAGGAAATGAGGCAAACAATGCCCCGCCAAAGAGTACCAGTGTAGTAAAAGGCAGCTCCCATTTACGTCCTAAGGAGTTCACAATAAGAGCGCTTTCTGTTTCTGTTTTTGCCATCTGCCAGAGCAGCGTCTGCCCTCCCTGGACGAAGGTCAGAAAAAGAAACAATGCACCCACCACAGAACAGAGTACCCACCAGAGTTGTTGCAATGTTACATAGTCTAAATTTGATATCATTTTAGTGGCCCTCCGGTCCGATGGAAATCTGCTTCAGCATGATAAAGATCTCAGCAACAAGCAATAGAGTGAAAACCACCGCAAACATGGCAAATGTGACCTGAACAGCCGTGGTGGAAAGATTTGTGGTTGCGATTTTCACAGGCATCAAGCCCTGAATGGCCCAGGGCTGTCGACCGACTTCAGCCGTAACCCAACCAGCCTGCTGGGCAAATAAACCAAGCAGAGCAGTTGAAAGGCCGATGGGTAATAGCCAACGCTTTTCGGTAATCTGTCCTTTTACAGTAAAGAACAAAAAGGCTCCAAAGATAACTGGAAAAAGAGATCCCAGAACAGCCATAAGATGAAAGGAATTAAAGACTATAAAAACAGGTGGTACTGCCTCTTCCGGAGTATCCAGATAGCCATATCCCATATATTCCTGATTCTCGTTAAAACGGGCAAGAGCAGCTTCAGCTGCCTGTTCATTGCCTGCCTTTTTTGCTTCTTTAAAGGCAGCAAGATCAGTTAAGGCATAACGGCCTTTTTCCATCATGGTATTCACGCCCATGATATTTTCCTCTTCATTCCCCCATACCAGGTCATCAATCCCGGGAACAAAAGAACCGAATTCACGATTGGCAAGCAAGGACAGAAGCTGAGGAATTTTAACTTCAAAAAAGAAAGGATCCTGCACATCCCCCGGAGATTTCACATCATTGACAATCCCCATGGCAACAAGCCCGGCACCCCGTTCGCCTTTGTACAAACCTTCCATGGCAGCAAGTTTCATGGGCTGTTTCTGGGCAACTTCATAGGCTGCTTCATCCCCGGTAAAACCGACAAAACAGGAGGCAACAAATCCAAAAACACAGGCAACAACGATGGATTTCTTGGCCATTTCAATATGCCGGCGCTTGAGCAGATACCAGCAGGACACCGTCAATACAAAAGCAGAAGCCATTACAAAGCCTGACGATGAGGTATGGGTAAATTTAGAAACCGCAATCGGATTAAAGACAACTTCAGCAAAGCTTTCCATTTCAAATCGTGCTTTTTCAGGATTAAAGGCCATGCCCACTGGATTTTGCATCCAGCCGTTAGCAACCAGAATCCAGACAGCAGAGAGGTTAGAACCTACCGCCACCATCCAAGTGGAAAAGCAGTGAAAGCCCTTGGAAACACGGTTCCAGCCAAAAAACATCACAGCAAAAAAACTGGCTTCCATAAAGAAGGCAAAGATCCCTTCAATGGCTAGAGGTGCCCCAAAGATATCGCCCACCATCCAGGAATAATTGGACCAGTTGGTTCCAAATTCAAATTCAAGGATAATTCCTGTGGCCACACCAATGGCAAAGTTAATGCCAAAGAGAGTCATCCAGAATTTAGTAATGGTTTTCCATTGCTCGTTGCCTGTTTTGAGATAAATGGTCTCATAAAAAGCACAGAGAAACGACAAACCCAGGGTCAATGGTACAAAAATCCAGTGATACATGGCGGTAAATGCGAACATCGCACGCGACCAGTTCACTAAACTGGGATCCACATCAATCATTTTTTCCTCCTTTTGAAAAAAATTTACAAAATTATGGCGTTACAACGTGTAACTCTATTTGCACTTGTAACTTTCTACTTCTAACTTTTTATTTAATTAACATGCCGTGTTATCTGTTCCAGAACATGGGCACCACGCTGCGCATCTGTATCAAAATTTTGTTTAAGATAATTCGGGAAAAAGAAGAGTTTTAAGACAGCAAACATCACCAGCAGTTTGATAAAAATAATCTTCCACAGCGTTTTACCCACCGTCATGTTTCGAAAGCCGTCCCGATAAAAACTAAAAATTTTCGCTGGTGCTTCAATCATGTTTTTTCTCCTGCAAAATTCCTGAGTCCGTTGGCTCCCTGTACTGGAAAAACCGGAATACACGATTCATCCTCAGAGAGTTGAGCCAGGCTGACCTCAGCCAAAGTCTCACGTAATTGATTTCTTGCCTTCTCCCACACCTTATGCACACTGCAACTGTTGCTGACAGTGCAACTGCCCGGACGATCAATACAATCGTTAAGAAATATTTCTCCTATAATCACCTCAACAACCTGAAGCAGTGATATATTTTTCGGATTTTGAATCAGGGTATACCCGCCTTTGGGGCCCTGTTTTATGTCTATCAGATGCGCCTTAGACAACTCCTGCGCTATTTTGGCTAGAAAATGTGTTGGAATGTCAGCATGCTCTGCAATTTCCTGTTTGGAAATCAACACACCTCGCCCTTTGTGCGCCAGATAAACCATACACCTGACGGCATATTCTCCAGCTCGAGTCAATCTCATGTGTCACCATTTCAGATTAATAAGATAATTATTATCCTATTTATCACATATGGCTTTTCTGTCAAACACTTTTTGATAATGTTTCCTGCAAAATAGATCCGCAAAGAAGTAACATTCCAAAAAATGGCGACAATATCCATTATAGATGGATTTACAAAAACTTATTCAACCATGAAGAGCACGAAGGCCATGAAGAAGAGAACGACAGCAAATCAGTCTTTTAACTTCATGTTCTTCATGCTCTTCATGGTGGCTCTTGTCTTTTTACAATGCCATCATTGTTAATAATTGAACTATATTACAGAGAGCTTACTGTAAACATCAATACTGGCATATCTCACATCATCAGCATTTCGAGCAAATCATTCTTTGCCTTAAGATAATTCCGATAGGCATATTCCATCTGCACCAGAGACCCATCACCAGGAATAATCTCAGAAGCCGCACCACACCGCAGCAGGATACCACGAAGGGCTATAACACTCGCTTCGGTCCCCTTTTTTGCCTCCAACAAATCCATTGCTGCCACATACCTGCATAATAAATTCGCAAGAATCATAACCTGACAGGATTTCCGGCAGGCAGCAATCCCAGCGTAATTATGATGTTCCCGCAATATTTCTTCAATTTCTTCAGGAAACATCCACCGATGCAGTAACATGGCACCCAGCTCATCATGCCCGCAACCAAGCGTGTCATGCTCTACCTCCAGGCCCTGTTCTTCATCCAATTCTCCATAATGTTTCAGTTCTTCAATATCCTGAATAAAGTTTTTTATCACCACCAGCTTGCCAATATCATGCATCATTCCACCAAGAAAAAACACGGGACTTTCCTCTCCGATCTGTTTTCCAATGGTTTCTGCAGCAAGTGCGCACTCAAGTGAATGCCGCCAGACCCCTACCATCAACTCCTTTTCAAAACCGTTAGGGACCTTAAAAGCCTGAAACATAACTTTGGACAGAACCAGGCTCTGTACTTCACTCTTGCCAATAAGCAATAGAGCATGATGCAAAGAATCAACCTGCCGCCGTACTCCATAGAATGCAGAATTGGCGAGCTTTAACACTGATGCCACCAAGGAGATATCTCCCCTGACCACCATCTCAAGATCACCAGAAGTCGTTTCAGGGTCGGCTACCATTTCCAAAATTTTCATGGCAACCCCGGGCAAAGGTGCAAAACCATCGATACCGGATGCAGTTTTCTGCTGGGCAGCGAGCCCTGAGTCACTCTTTTGTAGCATTTATGAGCCCTCTTCTCTTTATGGCCTAGGAACGGGTAATAAATAATATGTGACTTATAACCCGTTCCTTATTCATTATTTTCTTCTAAAATTTTCAATAATATTTCAACAAGAACCGGATCAAAATGCCCTCCTGAACATGCTTGCAATTCTGCCTTTGCCTCCTCTATGGTTTTCTTATCTTCATCAGACACAGGAGCAACCATCGCCACAAAAGAATCTATCAATGTAAATATTCTTGCCGCCATTGGAATTTCATGCCCCTTGAGACCATCGGGATAACCGGAGCCATCGAAATGTTCATGGTGACCATATAAAATCACCCGTTCCGATGCGAAGAAATCAAACATGGTTGTAAGCTCACGCAGCATAAGGGGCTGGTCAAAAAGCATACCTTTTTGTTCCTTATTGAGCGGCCCTTCTGTTTCCAGGGAAGAATCGTGTATATAGCAGCGAAAAAGATCATGTAGTTTAATGGCTCGCCGAAAGGAGTGGACAAGATTTTCGGGGAGGTTCAGCTGTTTTGCCAACAGATCAAGTACTTTTACAAAAAAGGCATTTCGATCCGCCAGGAGATCATACTCTCTCGTCTGAGAATGAACCATGGCCTCAAAGGAAGCAAGAGTCATAGCTCTGGCTTTTTCAATGGTCGCGTTCAAACGGCTCTGCTGCGACAAATCTATCATATCATGCAGATGACCATTACCATCATCAACTGCAACACCACTGTCTTGATGAGAGTGAACAACCCTGTTCCGCCCTTCGCCTTTGGCCTGATACAGAGCGTTGTCCACAGAGTCCACCAACACTATTGCATTTACGATATCCTCGCCAAATCCTGAATACACACCGATAGAAACAGTTACATAACGTTCATAGCGTTTATTGGAAAATGGTGTGGATGCGACTGACTTCCGAATTTTTTCTGCAACTACTTCGGCTTGCTCAGCATCGGTATTTGGCAGGATCACCATAAACTCCTCACCACCGTAGCGACCAAAAATATCAGACTGACGAAGATTCCCTTTAACCCTGTCAGAAAACTCCTGCAAAACAAAATCACCAAAGGGATGTCCACAGGTATCATTCACATCCTTGAAAAAATCCAGATCAAGGAGAAAGGCCGACAAGGAGGTATTGTAACGTTTGCCCATTGAAACCTCACGGGCAAGTAACTCAAGGAGATGATTATGATTATACAGCCCTGTCAGACTGTCACGGATGGCTCGTTCTTCGAGCTTAAGATTTTGCTCTTGTATCTTGGCTGTTGCAGAGGCGAGTTGC
>JAOZLI010000282.1 GCA_029934915.1 Desulfocapsa sp.
TGAGGGGATAATTAATCTTGAAAATCTTGAATAAGTACCTTCACTAAATTTTGATGGCATCGTAAAAAGACCACATTCACCATGAAGGGCATGAAGAACATGAAGTTAAAAGACTGATTCGCTGTTATTCTTTTCTTCATGCCCTTCATGGTAGACTAGGTTTTTACGAATCCATCAAATTTTGATAAATTCGTGAAAAGTAAATTCCCCGATGGCTAAGTAAAAAACTTCATATTCGAGGAACGCAAATTTACTGGAATGAGACGTACTTAGGTACGCCGCAGTGACAGTAAATTTGCAGTGACAAAGAAGATGAAGATTTTTTACGACGCCATCAATTTTAAAAGGAGGTTCGCATGATACAGTTAGAAAAAACAGTTTACCTTTACAGCAATTCTGCACACGTCCTTTGTCCCGTCTGTGGTGCCTGCATCAAATCGGATAGGGAGCTGGTAATTGAGGAAGGTTGTTCGATGGTGGTCACCTGTAAAACCTGCAGAGAACAATTTGCCATAGCACCATCACGCAGAGCGTATGAACGGCACACTCTCAACGTTGACTGCAAAGGATTTTGCAGCCGCCAGGGCGCTATGCACCTGACAGTCGCTGACATTTCCCTGGGTGGGATCGGTTTCACCACAACAATCCCAAACCTCAAGGTTGATGATAGCCTGCAGTTGCGCTTTCACCTGGATTCTAAAACAGATGATATGGTGGTCGTTATGGTGCAGATCTGTCACATCAACGAGGAGACTATCTGCGGATCTCTACTGATGCATGATTTTACTGACAGCACTTCACTTGACCGGATTGAATCGTTTTGCAAAACACGATCGATGGAGGCCCCTCAAGCATAACAAGGCAGCAATGCACGATTCAGCAGGATAACGCCTGTTTCCACACCGAAGAGTAAAACCATTTGGAGATCCTGAGGAACTCTTCTCCCAGGACATCTTCGATTTCTGTGTGAGCGTATAACAATTCCCACTCGGACTCATAGCCATTGCGCACGGCATGATTATATGCTGCTACGGCTTTAGCATATGGATCACCCTTCCCACTCTTATCAGTTTTTGCAGATTGCTCGGCGTAGGCCATGGCAGGTTCAGGTAAAAGTGATGACGGCGCATGCTGTCCCCGAACAAAAATATCCACTAGCATTTCCAGATCACCTAAAGCACCAATTCCCGCCGGAAAAACAAGTTCACGATCTTTAGCCAGCAATCGGGTATTAGTTTTTTGAGCCTGGGTTACAGAACTCAAACAGTGCTGCAGCCAGGCTGTAAGAACATCTTTTCCCTTTATATTTGCATAACGATAGAGCAACGATCCAGTTGCATAAATATTTTTCAGCGTTCCCGTGATCTGGATCCCGTTCACCTCAATATCGACCAGACTATCCCGCACAGGGTCAACCATATCACAGAGTTTTAGCTGACCTACAAACTGTTGTTGCTCTTCTTCTTTCTTATCATATCGAACCGTTCCCGGTGTTGCCAACGGCCAAACACCCGCAACCTGCATTTTATGCAGCTGTTGCTCTCTTTTTTCCTGGGCAAGCAATCCCACCTGTACGATTTCCTGATCTGCAAGATAATTTTGCAGAGAATCCAGGATAAAAGGTTCATGTTCCTCGTATTGTTCGTCAGTTGCTCCTGGATAAACACCCAGAACATGGCGAACAAAATATTTTTGAGGATGGGCAAAAAAAGTAAAGAGTTCTTCCACCGAGATACTCTCGGGCACTACTTCTCCCACCGTTCCACTCCACCATGGTTGCGGTTCGGGCTCTGTTTTCCGCATGGCTGCAGCAACATTAATAAATTCTTTATTATAGGTAAAAAAGCCAGACTCCCCACAAAAATAGTGTTCTGAAAAACCATGGAGCGGATGCTGTTCAACAATATCTGTGACGCCATACAACCCCACGAGTTCCAGCAACTCATCCACCACCACCGACGGTGGTAACTGGTCATTACTACGAATAGACTGCCCCACATAACTTACATAGAGGCTTTCCCGTGCCGAGAGAATCGCTTCCAGGAACTGATATCTGTCATCACTTCTTCTTGAACGATCACCCGGTTGGAAGGACTCCCTTAGCAAATCAAAGGGTGGATGTGTATCCTGCTTAGGAAAAACAGTGTCATTAAGTCCCAGCAGGCAGACTTTTTTAAAGGGAATGGAGCGCATGGGCAACATAGAACAGAAAGTCAACTGGCCACGGAGGAATCCGGCACTGGACTTCTTCTCTGAGGCCGCCGATTCCAGCCAGGCAGTTATCACTTCAAAGCTGACAGGGCTTTGATGAACCGTCCCATATTCCAAGCCAATATCTGATATAATTTTATGAAGCTCGGTCAAATGGTCGATAGTCTCTGTTTCTGAAACAAAGAGTTTTTCAACAAATCCGGACAGGATTCCACTCCATTCTGTGAGGGTTCGCGAATGAGAAAATTCTCTCTGCGCCTGTTCCAGGATCTCACAAAACAGAGACAGACCACCAAGGGGTGCAGCCATCCCTCCTTCTATCTCTTCATAGGGCAGGATTGAATGTACAGCTTCCTCTGCATGTATTGCATACCCCATAAGCAGACGATCAAGCCCTGCCTTCCAGGTACACTCGCCCCCTCCTGGGATATGCATCTTGTCCTTCTGTTCTTCCGATAAGCCCAGGCGTATACCTGATGTTCGCACCCAGTGACGAATCTGCACAAGATCATTTTCTGAAATATCAAAGGCCGGATAAATTTCGTTCTTTTCAAGAAGTTCTAAAACTTCAGCCCAACCAAATCGTCCTCGACAACATTGTAAAAAATGTAAGAATGCTGCAATATGGCGATTGCTGAACACGGGATTTCTATCGGCTACGGAATGTGGGATTTCACTGAACAGGGCGGGAATAAGGGCGGAGTACTCCTGAACATCAGGAGCCATAACCACAATATCTTTTAAGGCAAGATCCGGGTCATTATCCAACCAATGCAGAATTCGATCCCGTAGAATCATCATCTCCCGATGGGGAGAATGTGCTGAAACAATACTTAACGATTCATCTTTGTTATATTGTGCGCCAGCCGCAGTCACTTCTCCCTGCAACAAATCGGACTGCACCTGCTGCAACAGCGTGGAATGGGCCATTGCCGCTGTATCTTCAAAACTCTTAAACTCTGCCGCAATACTTACGTCCGTCAGCATATTTTGAAATTCCCGCCCCTGCTGGCCAAGAGCCTGCAACAAAGGATGGCCATTGCCGGCATCACCACCTTCCTGTCGTAACTGTGATTGTACTCGTGTCTGATCCCCCCAATAGGTTTCACAGGGTGACAATAAATAAAAATGCACATGACACTTCCTGGAAAGAGCCTGTAAACATTCTAAAAAAATTGGCGGCATACTGTGCAGACCAAAAACGGAAAGCCTCTCAGGTAACACTCCGCTACAATCCTGTTCAGCGTTCAGCACTCGAATTAAATCAGCGAGAAAGACACCACGATGCCTGGAATGTCCAATCTTCTCAGCAAGAATATTCCAGAGTCTCATCTGATACTGTTCAGCAGTTCTGTTCT
>JAOZLI010000056.1 GCA_029934915.1 Desulfocapsa sp.
TGACCCTCGGCTTGTAAGGCCGATGCTCTCCCAGCTGAGCTAACCGCCCGCTCAATTAGTGTGGACATTTATTTAACAGTTGAGCTGTGCTCCGTCAAGCAAAAAAGATCAATGAGGTGCATTATGTGAAGACACTGTAATGTCACCTATTACAGACTCCAACGACACTTCTTTAAACAACTCTTCACCCTCTTTTAATACAAGCGCTTTTTCAAGGACTTCATCTACATTATCAAGACAATGAATAGTTAAACTCCTTCGAATATTGGCAGGGACGTCCGCAAGATTTCTTTCATTCTCTTTTGGAATTAAAACAGTTTTTATATGGCCCCTCTTCGCTGCAAGCAACTTTTCGGTAAGTCCTCCAATGGGAAGGACTCTTCCACGAAGTGTTATTTCACCTGTCATAGCTATTTCATGATTTACAGGAAGCTTAAGAATAGCAGAGACAAGAGCTGTGGCCATCGTAATGCCTGCGGATGGCCCATCTTTTGGGATGGCTCCTTCGGGCACATGAATATGAATATCAAGTTTTTGATAAAAATCTGAGGCCAGCCCAAGACGCATGGCACGGGAACGTACATAACTGAGTGCTGCCTGAGCCGATTCCTGCATAACATCACCAAGCTTACCGGTTACTATCATTTTCCCGGTTCCAGGCATTAGCGTTGTCTCTATCTGCAGCAGCTCACCGCCAACCGAGGTCCATGCAAGGCCCGTTACCAACCCAACTTCATCACGTTCTTCGGCAAGACCGTATCTAAACTTAGGGGTCCCTAGAAATTTAAGAACAGATGTCGCTGTTACTTTGTATTTCTTATCCTTCTTATTAATTTTTAATCTGTCACGAGCAATCTTCCTAAAAACCGATGCAATGGTTCGCTCAAAGTTTCTTACCCCCGCTTCTCTTGTGTAACAGCGGACAATTTCAAGGATTCCTCCCCGGGTAAGCGTAATATCGTCTTCTTTAAAGCCGTTTACTTTTAACTGTTTGGGAATAAGGAACCCTTCAGCTATCTGCTGTTTTTCTTCTTCCGTGTACCCGTTCAGACGGATAATTTCCATTCGATCCTGCAGGGGAAGCGGGATACCTTCCAGATTATTAGCTGTGGTTATAAAAAAGATATCTGAGAGATCATAATCCAGATCAAGATAATGATCATTAAAGGCATTATTCTGTTCCGGATCAAGAACTTCAAGAAGAGCAGAAGATGGGTCACCACGAAAATCGGTACTCATTTTATCAACTTCATCCAGACAAAAAACAGGGTTGGCAACACCAGCCTTCTGCATGGCTTGGATAATTTTTCCTGGCATGGCACCAACATAGGTTCTGCGATGTCCCCTGATTTCAGCCTCATCTCTGACTCCACCAAGGGAAAGACGGGTAAATTTTCGACCCATTGCCCTGGCAATAGACTTGGATATAGATGTTTTACCAACTCCCGGAGGGCCCACAAGGCAGATAATCGGACCCTGCAGTTTCTTTACCTGTGCCTGAACCGCTAAATATTCGAGAATTCTTTCTTTTGGTTTTTCGAGGCCGAAATGGTCTTCGTTCAAAATTTTTTCAGCTTTTACAATATTTATCTTAGCCCGTGTTTTTTTGGTCCAGGGAAGATCTAGAATACAGTCAACATAATTCCTTACCACAGTCGTCTCGGCAGACATGGGTGGCATATTTCGTAGTTTCTTAAGTTCTTTTACAGCCTTATCTCGAACGAGTTTAGGGAGTGTTTTCTTTTTAACCGCTTGTTCGAGCTCACCTATTTCATCAACACCATCTTCATTCTGACCCATTTCATTTTGGATGACCTTGACTTTTTCACCAAGAAAATAATTCCGCTGTGTTTTGCCCATCTGTTTTTTGGTTCTGGTATTAATATCCTTTTCAAGGGCTGCCAGTTCCATCTCACGATGCATGAATTCAAGGATTTTCTCGATTCGCTTCGGGAGAGATACAATTTCGAGAATGTTCTGTTTTTCCGCAGAGCGAAGTGGTAGATGCGCACTAATCACATCAGCAAGCTTTCCACTTTCAGTTATTTTATCCAATGATTTCAGAACTTCACGAGGAATCTTTCGATGTGCATCTGCGAATTCTGCGAACTGTTTCCTCAGACGTCTGACAAAAACCTCTACTTGCTGAGTGTTATCAGTAATATCTTCAACCAGGCGTACCTCAGCCTGCATAAATTGGCTATGAGGGACAAAAGAAACAATTTCAGCCTTTCTCTTCCCTTCAATCAATGCCTTTATCGTACCATCAGGTAGACGCAGAAGTTGCATAACAACAGCAAGTGTTCCCACTCGGTATATTTCATCTTCTGATGGGTCATCAACAGTGGAATCCTGCTGAGTTACAAGCAAAATCTCTGTTCTCTTTTCCATGGCATCTTCAAGTGCACGGATGGACTTACTCCTTCCGACAACCAATGGAGCGACCATATGAGGGAATACGACGATATCACGAAGAGACATGACAGGATATAGACTTGTTTGCATACTTTTTTCACTCATGTTTGGACACTCCTTGCGATACGAGGAATCGACAGATCTTGTTAAACGGCACTTTCCAATTTTTTCTCTTCAGGGGTTGTGTAAAGAACCACTGGATAATCACCATCATTAATAACTTGCTCACTGATCACACATTCCTGCACATTTTGCTTAGATGGCAAATCGTACATCACATCGAGCATAGCCTCTTCCATTACTGACCTTAAACCACGGGCACCTGATTTACGTTTCAACGCCTTCTTGGCAATGGCCAACAAAGCACCTTCAGTAAAACGTAATCGAACCTCCTCAAACTCAAACAAACGTTGATACTGTTTTGTTAAAGCATTTTTAGGTTCAGTGAGAATGCGGACAAGATCCTCTTCCTCAAGTTCCTGCATGGTGGCAATTACTGGTAAACGGCCTACAAGCTCAGGAATCAAACCAAACTTGAGAAGATCTTCAGGACGGACACTGGACAATATCTCTCCGAGTTTCATCTTCTTTTCACTGACAATCTTTGCCCCAAAGCCCATGGATTTTGTGCCAGTTCGTCTTTTCACTACTGTATCTAAACCAACAAAGGCACCACCGACAATAAAGAGGACATTACTGGTATCAAGTTTCACTAATTCCTGCTGGGGATGTTTGCGACCGCCCTTAGGGGGAATAGATGCAACAGTCCCTTCAATTATTTTCAACAATGCCTGCTGAACACCTTCACCGGATACATCCCGAGTAAGAGAGGCGCTATCAGATTTCCTGGCAATTTTATCGATCTCATCGATATAAATAATACCACGTTCTGCACGATCAATATCGTAATCGGCGGCTTGAAGAAGATTAACGAGAATATTTTCTACATCATCACCAACATATCCTGCCTCAGTGAGGGTGGTTGCATCTGCTATACAAAAGGGAACATTGAGGATTCGGGCTAGAGTCTGAGCAACTAGAGTTTTCCCGCTACCGGTGGGACCAATAAGAATAATATTCGATTTCTGTAACTCGACTGCATTTGCATCAATCGGAGCATCGATACGCTTGTAATGGTTATGTACAGCTACAGCGAGAACTTTCTTGGCAAAATCCTGGCCGACAACATAATCATTTAAATGATCGTTAATATCCATCGGTTTAAGGATCGCAGCATCTGCAGTATCATCATCTGATACCTGCGCAGCATCTTCGTCTTTAACTATTTCATTGCAAAGATCGATGCACTCGTCACAGATATAAACCTCTGGTCCGGCAATTAGCTTGGCTACCTCTCCCTGCTCTTTTCCACAAAAAGAACAGTGACAGTTAGGGCTGTCGTTTTCTATATCACTCATACTATTCTTCCTCGGAAGGATCCATTCGTTTACTTAGTACCTTATCAATTATACCATATTTTTTTGCTTCTGTGGGACTCATAAAATTATCCCGATCTGTATCCTTCTCAATTTTCTTCACAGTGTGGCCGGTATGATTGGAAAGTATTTTGTTCAAATCGGCTCGCATGCGAAGAATTTCCTTAGCATGAATATCAATCTCACTGGCCTGCCCCTGATATCCGCCCATGGGTTGATGGATCATGATCCGGGAATTTGGCAATGCATAGCGTTTCCCAGCTGTTCCTGCTGCTAACAGTAACGCACCCATGGAAGCTGCCTGCCCCATACATAGGGTAGCGATATCACACTTTACATATTGCATGGTATCATAAATGGCAAGACCTGCGGTAACAGATCCTCCAGGAGAATTAATATAGAAAGTAATATCTTTATCAGGATCTTCCGCCTCAAGAAAAAGAAGCTGGGCAACGATGGAACTCGTCACGTCATCCCCCACGGAGGTTCCAAGAAAAATGATCCTTTCTCTCAGCAGTCTGGAATATATATCAAAAGAACGTTCGCCTCTCGGGCTTTGCTCCACTACCATTGGTACAAGGTTCATTTCATATCTCCTAAATAAAGACGACCGCAGGAGCTGTACAGCAACTGCAGTCGTTAGGTAACTCTATTTTTTCACAACAAAAGAAATACTATCAATCAGCACTCTCTTCTGTCACTTCTTCTGTACTCTCTTCTTTTTCCTTAGCTGCGGCGACTTCAACGAAGTTTGCATTTTCGCGCAGGAATGTAAGAATCTTTTCATTCAGAATTTCATTCATAAAGGGGAGCAAATCGTCACGATTACCAAAGAACTCTTTCACCTTAGCGACAGGCATATTGTATTGATCACCAATACGTTTGAAGGCTCTTTCCATGTCCTCATCGTTTACTTTAATTTCTTCGGTTTCTGCAATCTTTTTGAGAATGAAGTCACCTCGAACGCGCTTTTCTGCAGTCTCTTTGGATTGCTCGGCAAGTTCATCACGATTAACACCGGCAGACTCAAGATTCATCCCCTGCTGCTCAAGAGATTTCTCAGTGGTTTTGATCATCTCTTCAACTTCAAAACGAACAAGTCTTTCAGGTACGTCAAATTCGTGGGTCTCAAGCAATTTCTGCATCAGCTTGTCGGTGAGTTCTCCAGCAGCCTGCTTATCTTTCTGTTTTTGCAGCCTGTCTCGGACATCATTCTTCAGATCGTCAACAGTTGCATAGCTTTCGTCAACATCCTTTGCAAATTCATCGTTGATCTCGGGAAGAACACGTTCTTTGACGTCTTTTACCTGTACTCGAAACTCGATTTTCTTCCCGGCAAGCACGGGATTGTTGTAATGTGCAGGGAAATCAACTTCATGGCTGGCGTCTTCACCTTCTTTCATGCCAACAAGCTTTTCTTCAAATTCGGGACTGAGTTTGCCAGTACCTACATCAACAGAGTAGTTGTCGTTTTTAACCTCTTTCATGGCTTTGCCGTTGTGAAAGCCTTCAAAATCAACGACGATCACATCACCATTTTCAACGGCTCTTCCTTCAACTGATTTCAAAGGCGCCATATCTCGACGAAGTTCTTCTATCTCGATATCAATAGCAGCATCACTTATTTCACCAGTTGCTTTCTCAATCTCTATACCTTTATAGTCTTTGAGTTCAAACTCAGGACGAATATCGATATTTGCAACATAGACGAAGGTACCGTCTTCGTTGAATTTAGGCTCAGAAATATCAGGATGTACTACGGGATCAACTTTTTCTTTCTCAATTGCATCAAAATAACTTTCATGAACAAGCTGCTCACCAACTTCGGATTCAACCTGTCCCTGATAATGACGAATAACAACTTTGCGTGGGACTTTGCCACGACGAAAGCCTTTTAATTTAGTTTCACGCTGAAGTTTGCCATAGGCTTTGTCCAGTTTTTTCTGCACTCCGTCTGCAGGGAGTGTTATGGTAATTTTTTTTGTAAGCGCGCTGACATCTTCAACTACTACGTCCATTCTGTCCGTCCTTAAGTATGATGGTATCGTAAAAACGCTTCATCTTCTTCGTCACTACAAATTTACTGTCATTAAATTTGCACTCCTCGAATATGAAGTTTTTTTTACTCAACCATCTGAATTTTTACTTTTTACGAGTTTATCAATTAGTATTTGTAACATATATTCTGGTGCGAGAGGGGGGACTCGAACCCCCATGCCTTGCGGCGCTGGTTCCTAAGACCAGTGCGTCTACCAATTTCGCCACCCTCGCATTATGTGTTGTTTCGTGCAGTTAGAAGCAATAACGCCAGCATATCTCCTAAAAAGAAAACTAGTGCATGCGTGTATCTCCTGCCACCCACTTTTTGAACCCATGAGAATATAATGACTTTTCACAAATGAGCAAGGTCAAAAATTAACCTTTTTCTTCAAGACGATCCATTAGTTCCTGTAATTTTTCTATATCATCCTTATATTTCTCGGAAAGTTCCTTATCTTTTTGCGCAGCATAAAGGCTTTGGCGGGCAAGTCTCAGTTTTCCTTCATAGAGGTAAAATTTACCGAGATAGTAAGAAGCAACCCCACCTTCACCCTGTAGAGATTTCAATTTACCAAGTTCAAAATAGACTTTTGAGTAGGCCGGTGTTGCTCGTTGCAACTCCAACAAATAGCGCTCTGACTTTTGTAAGTTTCCAAGTGCAAGCCATATCCTGGCAAGCTGAAAGACTGCCCAGAGATCTGCCTTGTCACGTTCATAGGCTTTTTGGATAAGTGCCAGGGCTTTAGCTTTATTGCCATCCTGCATCTCCACCAGTCCAAGATCAGCGAGGAGAATGGATCGTTCAGGATAATAGGCTATTACCTGCTTGAGGAGTTTCCTGCTCGAATCAAAATTATTTTCCATTCGGTCAAGTTGAGACAAACCGTATTGCAGCATAACATGATCACTCTCTGTACGAGAATCATCCGCCAGATGGTTCATCAGTAAATTACGTAGATGTTTTCCATCCTTTGCAATGGATAACAAACGATATTTCATGCGCAAAAAGGCAAAATCGTCAGTCAAAGGAAATTGTTCCAGCTCTTTCTCTTCATAGGAAACAAGCGATTCAACATAATCCAGGCGAACTGCAGGATTGGGATGGGTAAGCAAATACTGAGGAACATTATTACCCATGGTATACCTGCTGATACGGCGCATGGTACGAAGCATCGCCTCCTGCCCTGCCGGATGACGATGTAATTTTTTCATCCAGCCATAGGCCAGCAGATCGGCCTCTTCTTCTGCCTCCCGGGAAAAATAAAGATTTGTAGCCTGTCCTGCTGCCAGTGATCCGGTCAACAGTGCCTGACTTAACGCACCAACACCGAGCGCAAGACTCGCTAGAGCCAGCAGAGAAGTTGCAACACTAACTTTCATGTTCTTGTCCATACCCTTTGCAATGTGGCGGGCAACAACATGGCCAATTTCATGAGCCAGGACAGAAACAAGCTCGTCCTCATGGTGCATCTGTTCGATAAGGCCCGAATAGAAAAAGATCAGGCCGGACGGTGCAGCAAAGGCATTAAACTGTGACGATTCTATAACATTAAAGTGATAATCGTAATACTGAATCCCTGCCACTTCAAGAACTTCATCACCGAGTTCATTGATATATTGCGTGATATCAGGATCATCCAGTAGCGGAAAAGCAAGGCGAATCTGATAGAGTAACTGCTCTCCCATTTCTCGCTCTTCACCAACGGTGAAAGCAAAAGAGCAGCCTGCCCACGATGCATGCAGCAGGGCAACAATACAAAAGCAAATGATATGTTTGTGAAAAAATCTTTTCACATCACACCTTCCTCTTGCATTCGTTTCATCCCCTCTTCGGTACTGATCTGTGGAATATACCCAAGATCATTCCTTGCCTTTTCCATGGAAAAGCAATGTGATTTTGCCAGTTGTTCTGCAAGAAAACGGGTCATTTTGGGCTCTTTCCCAGAGGCAAATAGTGTATGCACACCCTCAAGCATGGCCCCTGCTATATAGGCAACGGGAAAAGGAACTCGTTTTTCTATGGCTGGTACGTTAAACGTTACAAAAAGTTCATCAACCCAATCCCATAGATTTACCGGCTCCCCCTGGCTGATAAAATAAGCCTGTCCAGCAGCAGTACCAGATTTTTCCAGGTTTTCGGCAGCAAGTAAATGGGCAGTGGCTACGTTTTCCACATAACTGATATCCACAAGATTTTCACAGTTACCTACTTTTTTCAATTCTTTTTTTCTACCCCTGTCCAGCAGACGTGGAATCAGATGAGGATCTCCCGGGCCCCAGACAAGATGAGGTCTAATGGCGCAGGTACGTAATTCATGGCTATTACTCTCAAGCACTAATTTTTCAGCCATGATTTTGCTTTTAGCATAATGGCAAAGCACCTTTTCACCATAGGGAAGCGTCTCATCACCATTTATGATATCGTCTCCATTAAAAACAACTGAAGGGGTGGATGTATAAACACAGTTGCGAACCCCATGTTCTTTACAAGCTGTGAGCACATTGCGAGTTCCCGTTACATTTATACGATAATAGTCATCCCACTTCCCCCAGATACCGGCCAGTGCAGCTACATGAAAGACAGTATCCACATTTTCCATAGCTCGTACAAGAGATGGTGCGTCGGCGATATCACCCTGAACACACTCAGCACCCATTGCCTCAACCTGAGGATAGGAATTGCGTCCAAAAACTACACAGGTGATATCCTTTTCACGCAACTGCTTCACGATATGACTTCCAACAAAGCCACCGCCACCTGTTATCAATACCCGTTTCATACTTGCCCCTCAAGCTCTTCTGCAGCCCATACGGCGAGTTTTTCACGAAAAATCTTTGCATTATGACGAATATCCACCGGGAAATCGGGGTGAATCAGGAAATACTGTATATCACTGGTCAATGTGCTGTTATTAGCAAGTTTCCTCACCTCGGTAAGGAGTTGTTCGTCATTCGTAACTGATCCTTTTTCGGGTTCTACGATCAAAATCGGTACATAATCCTGCACGACAGAAGAATAAACCGCCACCAGAGCCGAACGAAAAACATCGGGATGTACATTAACAATGGCTTCGCAGGGGATGGAAAAATAGGTTTTCCCGCTTTTTTCAACAACAACCCTGTGTGCACGCCTCCCACAGAACCAGAGCCGGTTTTGCATATCCAGATATCCAACATCTCCCATTCGATGCCAAAAGCTGTTGCCATCGTAAATCTTGGCCATGCTGGTTTCTTCTTTATTATTGTCATACGCCCGTGTTACCACATCACCACGAACGATAATCTCACCAATCTCGTTTGCATCCAGGAAAGATACACCATCAAGGGTTTCTATCTTTTTATCGCTAATAGGAATAATTGCAATTTCAATATTTGGTAAACTCCGTCCCACGCATGTACCCTTCCCTTTCCTGGTCTGCTCCCAGGTTTCTTCAACCACTTCTCTGCCCTCTATTGAAACGATTGGCAAACTCTCAGTGGCACCATATGGGGTGTGGATTTCGGCATCAATTGGCAGGATTCTATACATTCTGGCAAGTAAATCCCCTGAAACCGGAGCACCTGCCATCAATACTTTTTTTAGTGTCTGTATCCTGCTGTCTCTTTTTTCACAATAGCCTGCAATAACATTCCAGATAGCAGGAGAGCCAAAGGAATACGTCACTCTATGCTTACTGATGGATGCGACAAACCGTTCAGGATCAACCTTTGCCGGACGTGTAGGATCCATATCAGGAATCACGGCTTTAGCGCCAAGAGAAATGGAAAAAAGTGCAAAAAGAGGAAACGCGGGCTGATCTGTCTGGCTGGAATCAATTTTGTAATAATCGCGAATCAGTTTTAACTGAGCGTAAAAAATGGAATGCTCGTAGCGTACACCCTTGGGCGGCCCTGTGGAACCGGTGGTGAAAATTATGGCGGCAAGATCCTGAGGTTCTGCATCATATGCAGTGAAAGGTCCTTTGCTGACATTTGCATCTTTACAAATATCCCGGCCAAAAATACCAAAGGAATGCCCGCAACAAAAACGCGTTTTAATACTGGAAAACACCTTGGGAAAAAGAAGGCGGAAGAAATGGGCTTTAGGGATACCTATAAAATACTCAGGCGCCACTCCTTTGATACAGGAGAGCAGATTTTTGTATCCCATACCGGGATCAATCAAAATAACGGGAGCACCTATCTTAAAAAGAGCAAAGGTAAGACAGATAAAATCAGCAGAAGGCTTCACCATCAGCATCACCTTCCTGCCAGGTCTTACCCCCCCATCGGTCAAAATATGTGCAAAGGTATCCGCCCGCTGATTTAATTCGGTAAAACTTAAAACTTTACCTGTTTTTCCCTCAACCAGTCCGGGTTTATCTGTTAATTCCTGAGCGCTTTGTGCAAGCGTATGACCTATATTTATGCTCACCACCTACTCCATAAAAAACGGTTCTGCCAGGGCCGCAATTTCGGCCCATTTATCTTCAAGGATGTAGTGTCCGCCTGTTTCGTAATAATGTGTTTCTGCATGGGGAAAACGTGTGCACCATTCATCGTAGAAATCTTTATTAAAACAAAAATCTTTCCCGCCCCAGCAAATTAGCATGGGGAGTTGCTGCTCCTGCAGTTTTTCAAGCCCCTTTTCGACATTTACAAGCGTATTGTAGGATGGGTGCTCGGCACTGAGGGGGATATCGTTTACGAAAGAGGAAACTGCAACTCTATTTTTCCAAGAATCGTAAGGTGCGATATAAGCAGCAGCCACCTCTTTATCCATTTTTGTACTCACTGCCATGGTAATGGCTGGTGCAGCAAAGCCATTAAAACCTCGCACCAAGACTTCACCAAGCACTGGCCAACGGCAAACACTTATTCGTAGAGGGATTCTTTGCGAGCGAAAGGCTGCAGTATTTAATACCAATGCCCGTTTTAACGAGCCTGGATTTTTCGCAGCCACGCCAAAACCGATGGCTCCTCCCCAATCGTGAACACAGAGGGAAAAGTTTTTAATTTCAAGATGTTTCAGAAGTGAATCAAGATTGTTGATATGATTTTGCAAACTGTAATCATAATCCTGGGGCTTATCCGAGAGCCCACAGCCTAAATGATCAACGGCTATAACTCTATGTGACTTAGCAAGAAGGGTAATCAGCCTGCGATAATAAAAAGACCATGTTGGGTTGCCATGTACC
This sequence comes from Desulfocapsa sp., assembly GCA_029934915.1. Classification (GTDB taxonomy): domain Bacteria; phylum Desulfobacterota; class Desulfobulbia; order Desulfobulbales; family Desulfocapsaceae; genus Desulfocapsa. Next base: position 11,069 of record JAOZLI010000056.1, read on the forward strand.
ATGACAATAACGTCTCCCGAGCCTTCATCCACATAATGTAATTTATTATGCGAATCAATCGGGAAATAATGGGAAGCAAAAGGATAGTCTGGATACACGGGTATGGGTACTCTTAGTGAACGTAGCGCACTGCGTGCGGGTTTTAAAAAGAAAATATCGAATGTCGAACAAGGAATGTCGAATGTCGATCGGAATAAAAGACGACAGCTTGAAGTTTTTTCCTTCTGCGGTTCGATATTCCTTGTTCGATATTCGATATTCGTCTTTGTTTTTTTGATGTTCATCTTTAAGATTCTAAAAAAGATGAACATTCCTATACTATAAATTTAATGGATGGTGAAACTTACG
>JAOZLI010000283.1 GCA_029934915.1 Desulfocapsa sp.
CCAAGGGTTATTGATTCTGATACATCACTTTTCTTGTCAGTTACCGTGAGAATAAAATCCTGATAGCCCTGATAGCTTGATTGATAAAAGGTAATTCCTTTGTACGTTAAGGGATCATTCACCACGATATTTTTATCAACTACGATTTTGCCGTCTTCCAGAACCTTGAGGTGGGAACGATAGGCTTTAGGCATCCCGGTGTCGTAGAACTCGATATCGAAACGGTCGCATTGTACTTCAAAGCCAAGATCGATGGGGTTACCTGTGCCGTATTGATAAATAGAAGTTGTACTCTTGGTCTCAGGAAGCATCACTGAGCCTTTGAATCCATACAGCTCACCAACAATGGCTCCAATAAAAATGACAAGAATGGAGGCATGTACAATATAGACACCGGTTCGTGTCATGGCACCCTTCTGAGCAAAGAGCAGGAGGGAATCATCACGTTTGCGCTGGTCTGTCTTCCAACCCTCGCCAGAAAGTTTGTTGCTGAGTTCAGTGGCGATTTCTGCTTCTGATTTGTCAGAGCTCCATTTCTCGGAGAGACGCATTTTGGCCAGACGCTTTATGTCTGTCCCTAGATTATCAGCTTTAATCTGCTTCCAGACGCCAGGGAAGCGGTCAAAGGAACAGACAATCAGATTAACGGAAAGAAGGCCGAGCAGACCAAGAAACCACCAAGAATTGTACATGTCGGGGATGGAAAGAACCTCAAATAACTTAGCGGTGCTTTCGCTGTAATTCTTGACATACCACTCAAAAGATTCCTTCTGAGGGATGACTGTCCCGATGATGGATGTTACAGCAAGGAGAAAAAGGGTGAATAGAGCGAGTTTAACAGAGGCGAAAAAACTGAGTACTGGATTTTTTTTTTTCATTGCGCTACTGGGATTGGTGGTTGTGTGTTTGATGTCCATTTGTGTATAACCGGCTTTGCAGTAATACCTTAGAACAATTTCTTTGTCAGTACATTGATTCAAGTCAAGGGTGTCTTGAAAAATTAGGAGAAAAGACAATTTTTCAAGGTAGCCTCAATAATGAATGTTTGCGACAAAGTAGTATCTATTCTTTTGGGTGTCAATTCTTTCCACATTACATTGATGTAATTGTGGTAAAGCAGCGGCAGCTTTTCAAAAAGGCCAATGGAATAATTCTTGCCATTTTTGCTGGTAATGGGTATAAGAAACGGTTTCTCATTTGTGAATTGAAAGGTTATTTTATTTTGAAACTGTAAGTGTCTGTAATGGTATGGTTTCGTACTATATAAGGAGAGCGTCATGGCTAAAGTATGTCAAATTTGCGGTAAGGGGCCTGCCACTGGAAATAATGTTTCTCATGCCCATAACAAAACACGTCGTCGCTGGTTACCAAACCTGAAACGTGTTCGTATGGTTACTGATAGTGGAAATGCGGTTCGTGCTCGCGTCTGTACCCGTTGTATTCGTTCAGGGGCAGTTGTTAAACCCGCCTGATTTTTTATTAGGGTTGGGGTAGTTTGTAAGGGTGACGGGATATATTCCAGTCACCCTTTTTTTTGGTTTAGGCAGCAGGAAAAAATAACTAATACATCTTGCTTGTCTTTTGTTCCGTGTTCTGCGTTTCGGCGTCAGTTACATAATACATTATGCGCCTTCCTTGTGCCTTGAACACGAAACAAAATTCGGCGCAATATGTGCAATTTATTTTTACTTACTGCCTTACAGGAGTTTGATTATGAGTGAAGAAGTAAAATTTCTATCTTTGCAAGAGGCAAAGCAACTGGTTGCCGCTATCCAGGAAGAAGAGAATATTCATAACAATGACAGGCGCATTCTAACTGTCTATAATAATGATAATCGTGAGTTGTGCTGGTTTGATTTTGAAGAACTTGCAGAAGCTGTGGGAGAGGTTCCCGAAGACCATCGTAAAGAAGCCTATCAGGATTATGTGTTGAAGCATATTCCCGCCTGGGCGCTTGATATATAAAGGCTGGCTTGAAAAATTACTCCAGGATACCTTCTGGCATCTCAGGTACTTTTTTGCTTCCAAGGCTAAATCCGCCATCCATCTTCAGCACACTTCCTGTCATATAGTCTGCATCTCTGATCAGGAAGAGTGCTGTCTTTGCTACCTCTTCAGGGGTTCCTGTTCGTCCCAGTAAGCACTGTTGTTTAATGTGCTGTTTTTCGTTTTCGTTGAGTATTTGCCATCCCCGTGTTTCTTCTCCATGCCGGTGCTGAATAAGTCCCAGCATCAGTTCATTTACCCGTATTCCAGGAGACGCCTCTCGGGCCCATGTCTCGGTGAAGGATGAAATCGCACGATTGGCAGCGCTGTAGGCATCATTAAAAAAGGCCGCACCGGCACCACTTCTGCCTTCTATTCCTGAAATCGAAGATATATTAAGCACGACCCCTTCCTTTGATTCCTGCATCAGAGGTAGGGCATGATGAAAAAGGAGCCATTTCGCCTTTAACGTTGTGCTGATTTCCAGATCCCATTGATCGCGGTTGTGGGGATGGTCGTAACTCCCGTGGACAATCGGCATTCCACCACGTTCGATATTATTTACAAGAATATGTAGCTTGCCAAAACGCTCTTTTGTATGTGCAAATAGTTTTTGTACGTCGTCCTCTGAACGCAAATCCACAGGCAGTGAAGAGTAAGAATATCCTTTTAGGGAAAATTCCTCCTCCATTTCTTTGATGGATTCAGGCCAGTCGAAGGTCGGTACTATCAGGTTTACGTTTTCTGCAGCTAGGATATTGGCGATTGCCCGCCCTATGGGTCGTGCTGCGCCAGGGACAATGGCGGTGAGTCCGGCAAGTTTCATTGCGGCTGATCCTCTTTTTCTGTTTGTGGAATATTGGTTACGGCAAGAAGTTTCACGCAGCCTTTGAAATGATCGGAGATAAGGCTGAGTTTCCCGGGGCTTGAAGTGTTTAGGAATCCTTCCACCGCACCGTTTGCCATCCAGTCTTTATAACAGTGGTAATGATTAATACCTGCCAGACGCTCCACAGATTGGATGCAGATTGTCCCCATGATCTGTGAAAGGATTTCTTCAGGTGGCATGCAATAATCTGCAATGAGAATGAGACCATCTGGGTGAACCAGGCGGCAGGCTTCTTTAAAAATTGCCTGATGTTGTTGCAGCGGCTTTTCATGAAGTGCTAAGGTGATGATTACACCATCGTATGTTCCAGAAGGGAGCTCTGTGTTGCTGGCGTCCGATTCAAGGTAATGGATGGATTCCGGACTTTTTTGTCTTGCCTGGTGAAGCATCGCCTGTGATGTATCCACGCCAGTGAGTAACATATTTCGATTTGCAAGGGATCGTAACTGTTCACCTGTTCCGCAGCAGAGATCTATCACGCTGTCTGCTTTATGGTGTGTGAGGTATGTGCAGATTGTTTCTCTGATATCGCTGAGTGCTCGTGAGAAGAGTAGGTCGTAGATACGTGCTGTTTTTTGATATTCGTCTTTGTGTTGCATATGTTGGCTTAATTTAGTTGTATAGGCTCGTGTTGCTTGGTTGGCAAAATGTGTAATGGTCTTGTTGACCGGGTATTTGAGTTG
>JAOZLI010000003.1:0-12756 GCA_029934915.1 Desulfocapsa sp.
CGGGTTTGCAAAGAACCGGGCCAGATACAATTCCACAAAGATCAAGGTCAACCACTGGTAATATTTCCAGACAATGGGACGATGCCGTTTTTCATTAATGGCCTGAGTGTGGCGGACAATATTTTCCTCATAGGACAGGAGTTCATCCTTGCCCAAAACCCGTCCGTTCTCATCCCAGAACATCTCTGAGCTAACCAGGTTATGATAAAATTTATGGATATTGTCCACGTCCAGCCCTTCCATACGAGGATCACGGATGGGATCTGCAAGTTTATGGAAAGGACGGACCACTTTGCCGTTACGCTTCTGCTGGATTAACGGATCGATGCCGAACAGACTGATCAACCACTGATTCAGGAGCAGTTTATTGCCGAATTTATGCGGCTTGGGCCTCGTTGTTTTTTTCGCTTAGCCATTTACGCCCTCTGAATGGATTCAATTGACGTAAGCCAATTGTCAAAAAGGGGACACCTTTCACGAATTTTGGGAATGCCTATCTGTCGGGCTAGTACGATCCCAGTGGTTGTTTTGGCAAACTTCCCGTTTGTCGACCAGGCGTCAAGGCGCTTGGAAGGCGCGGTCTCGGGATTATTATTTACAGCTTCAGGCTCACCATATTCCGCGAGAACCTTTTCCACCTGCTCTTTGTTTACATTCAATCTGGCAGACAACAGATCGACATCACTAAAGAGCATTGCTTCAAATTCATGCACCGCCACATAGGGAATAAATCGTTCATCAGCCCGACAGTCAGCGAATAGATTGACAACCTCTGTTTTTGTCGCTTCGTTTATCGTCTGGGCAATTTCTGATGGGGTTGCACCCGATCTGACAGAATCCAGTCCCGGCCATTCTTTTGTTCCGTAAAAATCAATAAATGTTGTTACATAGGTGTCCAGTCGTTGTTTTAAATGCATCCAGATATCTTTTTTGGCTCGGGAAAAGCGGACATCGCCACCTTTTTGTCCAGGCTTGCTGATTTGAGTGGGATAGAGATAAATCTTTTTCCGGGCCATATAGGGCCTGAGCAAATCATTCACAAAAATTTCTTCCGTTTTGCCCTCTACAAGCACCATGATTTCAATGTAATCACTCATAGACAGGGCCTCCGGTGATTACATTCTTAGTCCAGAGTTCGCCCACTGAATATTCTTCGAGCCAGACAGAAAAATCCTTTTCATCAAGCCGCTTGAAAGAAGATGCTCCGTTTTCACGGTTAACAACTACAACGTCCTCTATGGCAAACTGGTCAATCAACGCAGGAGACTGGGTGGCAACGATGATTTGGGTTCTCTTTGCTGCCACCTGAATCAGTTCCGCAAGAATAGAGATTGCTGCCGGGTGTAATCCGAGTTCGGGCTCGTCAATGATGATGGTGGATGGTGGATTGGGTTGTAAAAGTGCAGTTGCCAGGCAGATAAATCGAATAGAACCGTCGGAAAGGTGATAGGGCTGCATGGGAAAGTCAGAGCCTTTCTGAGTCCAGCTTAACTTTACCTTTTCTGCCTCACCAAGTTTTTGGACATCAAGCAGAAAATCATCAAAAAAAGGTATTACCAGGCGAACAGCATTAACAATTTCTTCGTATTCGTTCTTATACAATTCAGAATTTCTGAGCATGAGGAGGAATGGGGCAATATTTGAGGCATTTCCTCTTAATTTTTGCGAATCTTCTATTATTTCCGAACGACGCATGGGAGCCGTAGAGCTGGTATCATGGAAATGATAAACCATCCAATTGGAAATGGATTCGTAAACAAAATGGCCGACACCATTCCATTGACCGTCAGCAGACGTTTCATTGCGTGCGTCATACAACCTACTTTCAATGGAAGGAGAGCCATACGAGCACCAGTTTGTCGTAACATATTGTCTCTCTTCATTTATGAGGAACTGTTCATCTACCGTTGGGGTTAACTCAAAGCGGTAAAAATTTGAACCCGTTACATTGTCACTCAATGACTGAAATTCAAATTCAATATTAATTTGCTGAGTAATCTTAGGTCCGTTAAAAAGAAAGTTGTCTGCTCCGCCCCGTTCAAGAATAAACTTACTGAAATTTTTTCGAGTCATTGCCATGAGCATTCGAAAAATCTGCACAAAATTACTTTTTCCCGCCCCATTGGCGCCAATTATTATATTGAGGTTGGTCAATTCAAAGTCAGTACAATCCAGTATGGATTTAAATCCTTGGATGCTTAGCTTTTTTATTGCGCCTTTCATCAGTTCACCTCCCACATCTTTTTCATGAACTCTTCTTCAATGAGACGAACCTTCCAGATATCTCCTTCTTTCTGGAGATTAGGCAAGTTATTACTACCATTGACATAAATGGTGTCAAACTCAAAATCCTGGGTGCTGATGCGGTTTTTCTGGAACCATTCGTCCAGTACCACATTATCTTTTTCCAGATCGTTGGTGAGTTTACGCCAGACTATAAGAATTTTTTCTTTTTTGCCGTTGTTGGGACTGGCAGGGTTTTGGGGAAGCCAGCCTTCTATCTTCCGGAACCACCCGGGGCCGCTTGCATCCTGTCTGATTTTACCGTCCACCACCAGTTTTGTGTGTTGGTCTTCCGGCAGTTCAGGGTCGGGATTTCGTTTAAAGATGGCTTTGAAGGTCCGGGGGGCGGCCTGGACTTCTCTGGCCTGGCGCAGATCAAATGTGAAATTATTATAATTTTCTGTGGTCTTGATATAGTATTGGTCGGCATTGGCCCAGTGCAGTTTGACCTCTTCCCCGTTATAGGGAATGGCATAAGGGGCAGCCTTTCCGGATGTCTCTTTAGCATAATATCGCCGGGAGACAAAATCACCGCCTTCATAATAGCGCTCAAAAAATCGGCAGAGATGGTCGTAAATATCTGTTTCCGAGGAGCCGTCAACTTTTTGCTGAAGAATTTTCGAAACTTCCTCCTGGTACTGTTTTCCTGCGGGGATAGTAGCAAATGCCGGGTTTACATTTCCATCTGTATCTATGGCATCTTCACCCAGTGTCTGGATTACCTTCTGCCGGGCTTTATCCAGGAGTTCCTGGGAATTCTGACTGCTCTGCGCACCAAAGGCATCCTTCACCGTCAGTAACAAATCTTTTTCGATAAACTCCTGAACCTGTTCAGCCTTGGCGTGCATTATCCGGTAAAAGCCAAAATCAAGATCGGCCCTGTCAATTTCAAAAAGCCTGCGCAAGGTACGCATCAGTTTTTTATAATTCTTGTTCATCTATTGTTTCCCCTTAGATAATACTCCAGCGGACAGCAAAGAGCCGTCGTACTTCCGTTTTTTTTTGTCATTCGTTTTTCCAGGGCATCAATCAGTTCATCACGCTTGTCCAGAATTTCATCCTCGGCATCAAATATTTGCTGCCGTTGTCTGCGCTGCTTTCGCTCCAGATCACGAATCCTTACCTGAAATTCTTTTTGCTGTTCCACGGTTTCTGCCTGCCTGGACTCGCGTTTTAAAGCACGAATTTTGATCTTGGTATCAGCAAGGTTTTGTTCAGCAGCCAGAATTTTATCATCAGCCCATTTTTTCCAGCTTGTCACGCTCTGCCTGAAAAAAACGATGATTTGATTCCATAATCCGGTTCAATACCGCTTTTTGATGACGCTCTGCATTGTCGACCAGTGTATCCGGAATGATCTCATTTACAAGTGCTGGTTCCCCGGCCAGAAAACAACTGAACATCTTTTCACAGGTTTCCTGTTCAACAGGAATGCCATTATCGTCAAGACCTGAAAAAACAAGATGTTCCTCTTCCTGAAAGGATTCAAGACGCAGCAAATCAAGGACAAGCCACCCTTTATGTCCCTTTAATGCCTCCACCAGAGATATCTTGACAGGGTGATTACTGATGTCAAAAACTAATGATGCTGCCGGGGTATCAGATCCACGGCCTGTATCGAGCACATATTCGCCAAGAGGATGAGTCAGTCGATAGAGGTACTCTCGGCTTGCCGTATTTTTAATATCCTTTCTGATGAGCTGGTAATGCCCTTTATGAATAGAGTCAGCAGGTGGCTTGTGCAGTCTGAACGTATAGTTTTCATTGTTGAAGGTTGCCCTTGGCTCCAGGATAAATCCGCTGAGATCCCAGAAAATGCGGCCAACACGATCAAGCCGTTGCCTGGCTTTATCCAATTGAAGTTTGAGTAAATCATGAACATCTTCATCAAAATATTCAATGACCTGCTCCCGGGTTTCGTTCATACGCTGGTGGATATCTGATTCGAGCTCTTTTTGCAGAAGGTTAAACGCTTTCCCGATTTCGTCCGAAGTGCGGCAACTCTGGTAAATTGCCACAATTCGTTTCTCAAAATCAAGACCACCTTCAATGGTACCAAGGATTTCATCTGATGCGCCAAAAACACCACTAAAGAGATTAAACTTGTCTGTCAGCAGTTCCAGTACTCTGCGATCTGCGGCATTTGTTTCATTGATAAAATTTATAACAACAACATCATGCTTTTGGCCGTACCGATGACAACGACCAATGCGCTGTTCGATGCGCTGGGGATTCCAGGGCAGATCGTAATTGATCACCAGTGAGCAAAATTGCAGATTGATTCCTTCGGCGGCAGCTTCTGTGGCAATCATAATTTCTGCCTGATCTTTAAAGGCATCAATAAGAGCTGTACGGCGATCAACCGGGGTGGAGCCGGAAATCTTTTCAGAGTACTCATGCTCTTTCAACCATTTTTGATAAACGGCTGTTGAATGGGAATCTGTATTGGTTCCGTTGAATGTAACCAGCTTGCCTTTGTAACCGTTTGCGTCGAGATATTCCTGCAGGTATTCCTGGGTTCGACGGGATTCCGTAAATATGATTGCTTTACGGGCCGCACCCATCTGAGCCATTTCGGTGAATCCTGCCTCCAGTGCCTGCACAACCTGGGTGGTCTTTCCGTCAACTTTTATTTCTTTTGCCCAGGCAATATATTGCTCCAGTTCCTCAATTTCCTGATTGAGAAGTTCCAGGTTAATTTCTTCCTCTTCGGGGATGTTCTGGCCGGAATCTTCTAAAGTCTCAAGATCTTCAAGATAATCGTCTTCGAGATCTTGGGCGGCAATGATCCTGGAAATAATATCTTCCGGTACAGGTGTTTTGTCCCGTATGGCAATCAGCCTCTTATGGATACGTTCCAGAGTGGCAGTGACGGCTCGGGTGGAAGATGCCAGCAGTTTTCTTAAAATAAGGGCAGTAAGATGTCGTTGTGAAGCCGGTAGGGCGTAGGACTCATCACGCATGAGAAAGGTGGAGATACCGTCATATAACCGTTGCTCTTGTTTGCTGGGAGTAAATGGCTGGGTAAGTGTACGCCTTTTGGTGTAACGAATATACTCAAGTACCTGGTGGCGTAAGGTACGCTTCACATAATGAGAGAGTCGTTCCCGGAGTTCCTGCAGGTCGCCGTCCTGGTGAATATACTGCTTACGAAATGCCTTAATATCACCAAAAATATGTTCATCAATAAGGCTGGTCAGTCCGTAAAGCTCTATGATGCTGTTTTGCAGTGGGGTGGCTGTGAGCAAAAGCTTTTGCCTGCCATCAAGGGCACGGCGTAATGTCTGACCCATTCTGTTACTTTTCCGGTGGGCATTGCGGAGTTTATGAGCTTCATCAATGGTTACCAGATTCCAGGGAATAGCAACCAGCTGTTCTTCCTGCCGTGCGGCAAAATGAAAGGAAAGTATAATGACTTTATTTTGGTCAAATGGATTATAGATGCCTTCCTTTTTCTGCTTGCGAACGGTTGCAGCATCCAGAATAACTGTGGGAAGATCTATGTTTCCACCTGCTACTTGCCTGGTGAGCTCATGGGCATAATATTTTGCGTGGTAGGATGAAAGCATTATCGATTTTTCACTTAAATTACTGAATGATGATATTTGGTTGAATCATAAATAAAGAATTATTTAACAAGATTTTTCTAGATGGCAAAGTAAACATATTTACGCTAACTCCTGACTCGAGCCATAAAGCAAAAATTGAGTACTGAAAAATTCACTTTAACCAATTTGCCACTAATCGTAAAGGTGATACCCTGCTATTTTGTTAGAATCATAAACAGTTTTTGGAGTAACAAACTGATCTAAACAGGGCTGAAAACATCTTAACCACTCATTTCTCACTCAACGTTAATCCTGTCACTTGATTCCTTCGCAACCGGTTGATATTATAAGGAAGATTTTCGTGCCTAAAGACTTTTACCTTTTTCTCAGAAAACAGGGGGGGACATCCACTTATCAGCAAATTAACACCTGATAATTAATGCTTAGGTAAACTATACTTGATGTAGGAGCTCGCCCCTGCGAGCGATTGTAACGTATTGTTAAATCAGTAAAATCGCCCGCAGGGGCGGGACTCCTACAATCCGATTTTGCATTTACCTGAGCTTTGATGGTAATCAGATAAAAAAATGGACCAAACAAACACATATGATGTCCTTGTGCTTGGAGGTGGCCGCGGGGGCTATACCGCTGCCTTTCTGGCCGCCGATCTTGGCCTGTCTGTCTATCTCGTGGAAAAAGAGAAATGCCTGGGCGGGGTCTGTTTACATAAGGGTTGCATCCCCTCAAAAACTCTCTTACACGGGGTAGCGTTTATAGAAAATCGGCCGTTGCACTGGAGCATGGAATTGGTTTTCAAACACCTACGATCGATATCCACACATTGATTGCCAAAAAAGAATCCGTGATCAACAAACTAATAGACGGGCTCGACAAAGTAGCCACTACATGTCCAAATTATTCTCCATAGCACGCAGTTTTTTAATGATTGCAGATAACAAACATTTCTGATATGGTCTGCATTTTTTATTCGATACACAACACCTATATATCCAAGAAACCCATCAGTTCAACCACAACCATTCAAGAATCAACAGGGATACATGAAAACCAAACAACTCTGTGCTCTTCTCTTTTGCTTCCTGTTTCTTTCATCCTGTGCAGGTAGTAAACTTCTTTCCACCTGGGAAGCAGAATCCCCCGAACAGCTCAATTTAAATAAGATTTTAGTTGTCGGTGTTGCCAAAGATGAAACGAAACGCCGAATCTATGAAGATACATTTACAGACAGTTTTACGGAATCAGGCGTGAATGCAGTAGCAAGTTACACCGCCAGCAAACAGCCCATTGAACCCGACGAAAAAACGCTACGTGAGGTGGTAAAAAAGACGAAATCCGATTTTGTTCTTATCACCCATATGGTCAGTGCAAACGAACAGGATTACTACCACCCCGGTGGGAGAGTAGGAGGATATAATAGTCCTGGAGGATACGGCCTGTATGGCTACTATCCTCATATATATGGATCCGTTTATAGTTCTGGAGGCTATACAAGTACCACCAAGGTAGTTCTGGAATCTACAATTTATGACGTTGCATCCGAAAAGCGCATATGGACAGCCCGGTCGCTTTCAATTGATCCTGTCATGACAAGAAAATACTATCAGCAGTTAATAGACCTTTTTCTGGCAGATTTAAAAAAGAAAGATTTGATATGATAGATTCGTTCTCAAAAAAGAGAAAAAATAATGACATTTCACTGTAAGAATTATGATATCGTTAAGGATAAATGCAAGCGTCTACACGGCGAGTGCGTACCGGGTAGACGCGGATGTGTTGTGGAAGGCAGAGTTGCACTCAGCGAAGAGCTTGAAGAAAAAATCAAAGCTCTTGATCAAACAGTTCCCCAGGAATTGTTGAATTCCCTGAAAAAAGCTTAGGAACGGGTAAAGAATAACATATAATTTATGCATCTCTGCTTCAGGCCGATTTTGGCCGTTTCTCAATCACAAACTCCTCGAATTAGCGCTGCTAGTTCTGTGGGTTTACTCAATCGTCGCAGCCAAACTCAACCTAAATCAGAGCGCCTAAATCACATGTTATTCTTTACCCGTTCCTTAAGGGTTATTGCTTATTCATCCCTTTTCTGTTTTTTTGCATAATTGGCAGCTTCCATACCAGCCACACAACCTTCCCCCACGGCCTTTGCCATCTGATAAGGATGGCCTGTGATATCACCAGCGGCGTACACTCCTGCGACATTGGTCTCAGTCTTTTTATTGGTATCGATATGACTCATGGTGTCCATATCAAGCTGAACCCCAAGCTCAAGTGCTAACTCCATGGCACCCTTTGCTCCAAGCTCGATAAAAACACCATCAAGCTCGATTGTATCCCCATTTTCCAGGGTTAGACTTTTCACATCCCCCTCCCCTACAATCTCGGAGACCCAGGTACCATTAATACTTTCCACTTCAGAACTTGTGAGTTTATCCTGTAATTCCTGAGAAGCTGTCAGCTCCTGATTAACAAGATAGACTTTTGAGGCATATCCGGTGAGTGTCAAGGCACCATCAATTGCGGCACTTGCATTTCCCACGACTGCAACCGTTGCATTTCTAAAAAAATTTGCATCACAATCAACACAATAGGATACTCCTCTGCCAAAAAATTCTTTTTCACCCGGAACTTTTAATTTTTTCCGGGATGTTCCATTGGCAAAAACAATACTTCTTGTACTCACCTGAATACCACTCTCAAGCTCCACCAGAAAACCATTTTCAGCCAAGTGCAGTTTTAAAACGTCATCATCCATAACCTCCGCACCAAAACGTTTCACCTGGGCAATGCCAGCATCAAGAAGTTCTTTACCTGTTACAACACCATCCACGCAGGCATAATTCTCCACATGGGCAGTATACAGCGCACTTCTTTCAATTCGCCCTAGAAGCAACACATCGCATTTTTTCCTGACGGCATGAATAGCTGCCTGTATACCTGCTGGTCCTGCACCGATAATAACTACATCTTTTTCGTTACTCATCTCTGTACTCCATTTTCAATCATATAATATTTATAAAAAGATATGCCCAACGTAAAGTTACAAGCATTCTTCTTGAATTTTCCGTTCATTTGTCATAAATTTAGCAGACCTGTTTGAGAATTAAGATAACGCTACCATCAACCAGGCAATAAAGAATCTAATTACGCACTATAACCAGACACTCAACATCCGTCAATCTGACACCATGGACATACAAAATCATAGAATAGTTATCACAGGAGTAGGACTTGCAGCTCCTGGCGCAGACAACCTGACAAGTTTTCGTAAACAAGTACTTGCCGGCACCAGTAAAATTACAGAGGTTGACCTGCGTTATTTTGGCAAAGCTCCAGCTGGAATCTGTAGCTTTGACGAAACCCGTTACAGAAAAAAGAAGGAAAATAAACGCGGCACCCGTGCCGGTTGTTTAGGCGTTTACTGTGCCAATGAAGCATTGGTTGATGCCGGACTTTCCATTGATCATTATAAGCGTGCCCGCATTGGTGTGTACACCGGGCTGACAGAACACGGTACCATAGAAACTGAGAACGAAGTCTATAATATCAGCCAATATGACTATAACGTCGATTACTGGACACATCATCATAATCCTCGTACAGTTCTAAACAACCCGGCAGGCGAAATAACCATGAATCTTGGGATCACCGGCCCTCATTACTCAATTGGTGCTGCCTGTGCTGCCGGTAACGCTTCACTTATTCAGGGTGTGCAGATGATGCGCCTTGGCGAAGTGGATATGGCTCTTGCAGGTGGAATCTCAGAATCCACTGGATCTTTTGGTATTTTTGCTAGCTTTAAAGCTCAAGGAGCTTTAGGAACAGCTGAAGATCCAAGACAAGCCTGCAAACCCTTCGACATGTCCAGAAACGGCATAGTTGTCTCAGAAGGTGCGTGTATTTATGTCCTTGAAACCCTGGAGAACGCATTAAAACGTGGGGCGAAAATCTATGCTGAAATTGTCGGGTATGCCATGAATTCAGATGCCCGTGATTACGTCTTGCCCTTTAGTGAACGCCAGACAGAATGCATGCAACTGGCTCTGGATAGAGCAGACATGAAACCTGAAGATATTGATATTTTAAATACCCATGCCACAGGGACCAAACAGGGTGATATTGAAGAATGTAAAGCCATTCGAGAACTCTTCAGTGACACAAAGAATACGTATATAAACAACACAAAATCCATTATCGGCCATGCCATGGGAGCCGCAGGCGTTCTTGAACTAGCCGGAAACCTTCCCGCTTTTTCTGATAATTACGTCCACCCCACCATCAACGTGACAAACCTTGATCCTGAATGTGAGATGAACAATCTAGTCCTGAATGAAGCTATTCAACTGGATTCTGTGGATACAATCCTTAACAACTCTTTTGGAATGGTCGGGATCAACTCTGTAATAATTGTGAAAAAGCACAGTTAAACAACGCCTTAATCCAACGATACCAGTTTTTTCAAAAAACTTGTTAAAAAGTATATCCAGGTATGGTATAAGAGGAAGTTTTCCTAGGAAACTATATAAGTTTTTAGTAAAACAGAATTAGGGAATTGGAAAAAACAACGTACCAAAATTACACAGATTCCCCCAAGGCCCTTGCCGGAGAATATAGAATATGACACGTGATGCAATTAAGGATCTGATCCTTGAAATTATAGAAGATATTGACGAAGATGCCGATTTCGATACTCTTCAGGCAAACCAGCCTCTGCGCGACCAGCTTGACCTTGATTCCATGGATTTTCTTGATATCGTGATGGAGTTAAGGAAGCGTCATAAATTACAAATTCCCGAGGAAGATTACCCTGAGCTTGCCAGCCTTGACTCCTGCGTGAACTACCTGGAACCACTTTTGAAAAACGCGTAACCACACGTGCACGTCCCACTTATTATTATCGGCGGCGGTCTTTCGGGGCTTGCCGCCGGTCTTCGTTTTGCCCGCTTCCTGCCAGATGTTCTTATCCTTGAAAAGCATTCCCGTCTTGGTGGCCTGAACTCCTATTATTACCGAAACAACCGTCTTTTTGAAACCGGCCTTCATGCAATTACCAATTTTGCCGAGCCAAAAGATAAGAAAGCACCCCTCAACCGATTACTCAGACAGTTAAAAATTAAACGAAAAGAGCTCGACCTACACGAGCAAAACAGGAGTGAAATTCATTTTCTGAACCAGGAATCCCTGCTGTTTTCAAATGACTTTACCCTGTTTTGTAATGAAATTTCAGAAAAATTCCCTAACAGCTTTGCAGGATTCAATGAACTCCTCAATATAATAGACGAATACGACCCCTTTGCCCCACGTGATTTCATTTCTGCCAGAACTATTATCCTGGAAAAACTGCATGATCAATTACTAACTGATATGCTTCTTTGCCCACTCATGTATTACGGTTCCTCCATAGAAAATGATATGGATTTTGGCCAGTTTGTTATTATGTTTCGGGCAATTTTTCAAGAAGGGATGTTCAGACCTGGCGGTACAATCAAAGATCTTCTTGATTTACTGACAAATCATTACCAAACTCATGGTGGTAAATTACGAACAAAAGCCGGAGTCAAACGTATCATCAAGGATGGGAAAAAAGCGGTGGCTGTCGAGCTAGAGGATGGAGAGCAAATTCAATGTGATTTTCTCCTTTCAACAATAGGTTCCGACGAGACCTTTAACCTGCTGGATACTCCCTCACCGATTAAAGATATGCCACGATTGGGATTTGTGGAAACCATTTTTGAACTCTCGCCGGAAACAAAACTTAACAAAAACGGTAACAATACCATCATCTTTTTTAATAACGGTACCACTTTTAATTACGCAAAACCCACTGACCGGGTAGATTTCAATTCGGGCGTTATCTGCATGCCACAAAACTTTCAAAACCTTGACGTACGGCCGTACAAAGAAGTTCGAACCACTCATCTGGCCAATTACGATGAATGGAAATCATTAAGTCATGATAAGGCTCTATACACAGCGGCAAAAGATGAAACAGCAGCAGCGTCTCTCCCTGTTGCCGAGAAAATCCTTGGTAATTTTGGCAAAAACATAGTATATCGTGACACTTTTACACCACTAACAATTGAGCGTTTCACGACTAAAAAACATGGTGCGATTTACGGGAACCCCATAAAAATAAAAAATGGCGATATTGGCTATACCAACCTCTTCCTGGCAGGTACGGATCAGGGTTTTTTAGGCATTGTCGGCTCCATGCTCAGTGGCGTTTCCATAGTTAATCAACATATTTTGCCTCGTATCTAAAAGTTAACTTTATCTACTCATTTTCCTACTATGCCAGTTTCATTTGCAAAAGCATCCCTTGAAAAAAATTATGATGTGATCATTATCGGCTCCGGTCTTGGTGGACTCACATCTGCTAATCGTCTTGCCTATTGCGGCTACAAAGTCCTGCTCCTTGAATTTCATACCCAACTAGGCGGACTGGCCACGTGGTTTAAACGAAAAGGTCATATTTTTGATATTTCTCTGCACGGATTTCCTTACGGAATGGTTAAAACCTGTAAGAAATACTGGAACAAAGAAATAATGAACTCCATTGTTCAACTCAAAAACATTGTCTTTGATAATCCTCAATTCCATTTAGAAACGACCTTTGATCGCCAGGATTTTACAGAAAAATTAAACAAACAATTTAAAATTCCCGAATCCACGATTGATGCATTCTTCAATCGTGTGGCCGGTATGAATTTTTATGACGACCGGTCCATGACCACCAGGGAACTGTTTGAAGAATTTTTCCCGGGGCGTAGTGACGTCCATCGCCTCCTTATGGAGCCTATCAGTTACGCCAACGGTTCGACCCTCGACGACCCTGCAATCACTTATGGTATCGTTTTTTCAAATTTTATGAACAAAGGGGTTTTTACTTTTGAGGGCGGTACCGACA
>JAOZLI010000003.1:12856-31201 GCA_029934915.1 Desulfocapsa sp.
GTTTTTTCAAATTTTATGAACAAAGGGGTTTTTACTTTTGAGGGCGGTACCGACAAATTAATCCATATGATGACCGATGAACTTGAGAAAAACGGTGTCACCATCTGTACTGGTGCCAAGGTTGATCAAGTTGTTGTGGAGCAGGGAAAAGTTACGGGAGTTGAATGCCAGGGACAGATGATAGGCGCAGACTCTGTGGTATCAAATTCCGGTATTACTAACACCATCTACAATCTTGCCGGAACCGATTCCTTTTCCGATGAATTTATGGAAAAAGCTGATAAGATCCGAGTCAATAACTCTTCTTGCCAGGTTTATATGGGGATTAAAAAAGAAGAGAAAATCGACGATATCGGAGACCTTATTTTCACTTCCACTGCCTCGGAATTCGATTCAACCGAACTGCGTGATTTCCACACCCAGTCTAAGACTTTTTCGGTCTACTATCCAAAAACTCGGCCAGGCCATGATCGCTATACCATCGTTGCTTCCATGAATTCCAACTTCTCAGATTGGAGCAGTCTAACAGACGAAGAATACGCAACAGAAAAACAAAATCTGATCGACCGAACCCTAGTCGACCTTGAGCGATATCTGCCACAGGCCAAAGAGAAAATGGACTGGATAGAAGCTGCGACGCCAAGGACTTTTAATCGTTACACCCTGCATACTGAAGGGACATCCTTTGGCACCAAGTTTGAAGGGCTGGATATATCCCGCTCTATTTTTAAAGAAGTTGGTGGTTTGTTTCATGTGGGGTCAGTTGGCATTATCATGTCTGGCTGGCTTGGTGCTATAAACTATGGTGTTATTGTCTCCAACGATGTGGATGCTTATATGAGAAGTTTATCATGATGAACGATTTCAGTGACCAAAAAGTTGTTATCAGCGGCGCCAGTCGGGGTATTGGCAAGGCTATCAGTCTAGCCTTTCTTCAGCAGGGAGCCACCGTTATTGGCATTTATGGCAGCAACAAAGAGGCGGCCGATGCATTTATGGCTGAGTATCCTAAATTTAAAGAAAGACTGCAGCTTCACCAGTGCGACGTTTCCAATCCTGATCAGGTTGAACAATTATTCAATAAAATAGAAGATGAATTTGACACCATTGACATCTTAATCAATAATGCCGGAATCAGAAGAGACAAACTCCTTGCCCTGATGGATCATGATAGCTGGCAGCAGGTTATGGATATTAATCTTGGTGGTACCTTCACAATGTGCAAACATAGTGTATTGCTTATGCTTAAGCAAAAATATGGTCGCATAATTAACATAACCTCTCCAGTGGCCCAACTAGGTTTTGCCGGACAAACAAACTATGGCGCATCCAAAGCCGGACAAATTGGTTTAACAAGGAGTCTATGTAAGGAAGTCGCCAGAAAAAAAATAACTGTTAATTGCGTATCTCCTGGTTTTATAGACACTGAACTGATTGCAGATTTAAGCCCTGAGCAGGTGAAGGCATACAAAAAAACCGTACCAATGCGCCGTTTTGGAAAGGTGGAAGAAGTGGCTGCAGCGGTTCTTTTTCTTGCCTCAAAGGAAGCGGCCTATATCAGTGGCAGTGTTCTCGATATCAATGGAGGCTTGTAGGTCGTGCATACAAATTTATTAATTTCCGACCTTATTCCTCATCGTCCACCATTTCTCTGGGTTGACAAGATACTCAAATCCGATGAGACTTCCATTCTTGCCGAAAAATTCGTCCCGGAAGATCTTGATGTATTTCAAGGCCACTACCCTGAGCACCCTATCCTTCCTGGGGTTCTCCTCTGCGAAGCTCTTTTTCAGTCAGGTGCCCTGCTTATTTCACTCCTCCTGCGAGATAGCGACACTACCGCAGCAGGCGTTCCCGTAATCACTCGAGTGGAAAATGCAAAATTCAAACGCCCTGTAGGACCTGGGGATACCATTCAAATGCTGGTAACCCTGAAAGAAAAATTCAGCGGTGTCTGGTTTTTAAAAGGAGTCCTAAGGGTTAACGAAAAAGTCGCTGTAAAAGCAGATTTTTCCTGTACCCTGGCAGAACTCACGTGAACGACGAACAAGACCTGGAACCTCTTTTTACCTGCATCTTTTGTGAACAACAAAGCGCAGAATTGCATGGACGCTGACAAAACGCTACTGTAGTCTGCAAGGCATGCGGAATGGAAGTATCGGCTTCGATGTATGAAGACCAACTACAGGAATACATCAATCTTCTATGCATCGCTGCCCGGGATTGATGGCGTCGTAAAAACTCTTCATCTTCTTCGTCACTGCAAATTTACTGTCACTGCGGCGTACCTAAGTACGCCTCATTCCACTAAATTTTCGTTCCTCGAATATGAAGTTTTTTACTTAGCCATCTAAAATTTTACTTTTTACGAGTTTGGCAAGATTGACCTTTGTCTTTAATTATTCTATACATGTAAATCATCACTAGCTTTATAGAAATACCCTTTCTCTTACCTTTTAAAGGAACACGAAGTGGAACTCTCAATTTCGAATATGATCCTCAGTGCCGGTCCTATGGGACAGGCAGTTATGCTGACACTCCTTATTTTTTCTCTGGTTTCCTGGTCAATTATGTTCATGAAGACCCGTCTTTTTAAAAAAGCTGTCCGGGAAACCGATGATTTTATGGATGCCTTCTGGTCCTCAAAGACCCTCAATGATGCTGAAGATGCAGCAAAACGATTCCCATTAAGTCCTGAAGCTGCCGTGTTTTCAGCAGGTTTTGCAGAACTTCAGAAAATCAATAAGATCAGAAACAATAGTGACACCAACAAGGACGAGCCACTTGAAATGCAACTCGCCACCATGGATAATTTAAAACGATCCATTCGCAAAGCTGAGTCTCAGGAAATTTCAGAGCTTGGTAGCTCCCTGTCCTTTTTGGCAACCACCGGTTCCGCCGCTCCTTTTATCGGGCTTTTTGGTACGGTCTGGGGAATAATGTCATCATTTCATGATATTGGACTACGTGGTTCAGCATCTCTTGCGGTTGTTGCCCCTGGTATTTCGGAAGCACTTGTTGCAACCGCTGCTGGACTTGCAGTTGCGATTCCAGCGGTTATTGCGTATAACTATTTTGCAAACAGGTTGACTGAAATAGAAACTGAAATGCAAAACTTTTCCACAGACTTTCTGAATCTGGTGGAAAGAGACCTCCTCAGCCGCATATGATCACTATTCGAAAGGACACTCATGGGTTTTAATACAGGTAGATCAAGACGCGGACTGGTATCAGAGATCAACGTCACTCCCATGGTTGATGTAATGCTGGTACTGCTTATCATTTTTATGGTGACAGCTCCAATGATGACCCAAGGTCTTGAGGTCGATCTTCCTGAGACCACAGCAAAATCCCTACGACAAAAAGAAGAGCCAATCATTATCACACTTGATAAGGAAGGGAAGATTATGCTTGGTAAAATTGAGGTTGGCCAGGCTCTATTCAGGCAGCAGCTTGAAAAACAGTTTGGTCAGGACAAAGAGCAGCCAATATTTTTAAAGGCGGATAAACGTGTTGCCTATGGAGTTGTCGTCAATATCATGGCCGAAATCAAAGCGGCAGGTTTTGACAAACTTGGAATGATCACCGAACCTAAAGAATTACCCCGCTGATTGTGCCTGAAGAATACCGCATACGTCCTGTTTCCACGGGTTGGAAAATTCCATTCAACCTGGCACTGTTATTTCACATTCTACTGCTTTCTTCTGCCATAATTTTACCCAAATACATCCAAAACAAACCAAAACTTCCAGCGTTTACCTCAGTTGATCTGATCAATATTTCTGAGATTTTGCCGCTTCCTGAAGCTCCAACCCCACAAGCTGCAGCACCTCCAAAAACATCTGCCCCATCATCCGTTAAAATTAAAAAGCTACAAACGGTGGAACCCAAAAAAACAGCTCCTATTGCACAAACAATCCCTTCCGCCCCGCAGGCACCAGCAAAAGCAATATCCATAAAGCCATTAAAACGAAAACTCAAAAAAAAGATCCCATCAACAGCGAATACACATGAAAAACAATTAAAAAAACAAGCTGCTGAAAAAAGAAGACTACTAGCAGAACAACACCTGCAACAACAGCAACTTGAGGCCCAAAGTCGCAGATTACAGGAAGAGGCTGAAAGACAAAGAGCTATTGCTGATACGGAAGCACAACTTGCTGCAAGCGAAGCGATAGACCTTCTGCGGCAATCTCTCAGAGCTGATGCTGCCAACAGCGAAGTAAAGAACGGACTCTCCCGAACAAGGCGATCAGGCGGAAGTTCCAGCACCCTTGAAGCTCAATACTTTGCATCTATTTTCGGACATCTTCATCAGTACTGGTCTCTTCCTGAAATCAAACAATGGGATCCGAATCTTACTGCCATTGTTGTTATTCAAATTGCTAAGAATGGAATGATCAGCAAGCATCATTTTGAAAAAAGTTCCGGCGATAGAGTTTTTGATCAGTTTGTAAGCAGAACCATTGAGGATGCTAACCCATTACCCGCTATTCCAGGAGCACTGAGAGAACAGCAATACACTCTAGGATTACGATTTAAACCAGGAAATATTCAATAATTTTTGTAACTATTCAGCAGCACTTCAACTACGTCCATTCAGGCCTTCTCGAATACCATCAGTATGCTTCAAAGTCCTGAATGAACGAATTTGATGCACTGCTAAACAGTTACAGAACCGAGTTTAGCCTAATTTTGAGATGGTGATAAATAGTTACTAATTATTCCAGCCAGATTCCCTTAAAAAGGTTGACTGATAACTGGAAACATTTATATTTAATCAACTTCTTTTCAACTTCAAGTAAGCGACCACTTATGAAATCACGTCTTTTTCACTTTTTATTACTTTTTTGTCTCTCCCTTCCGCATGTTACACAGGCAAAGGAAATGGTATATCTTGACATCACTTCTCCCGAAGCCAGGAAAATCAATATTGCGGTGCCTTGGTTTGTGAATAAAAAACAACCTGAAAAGTTACAGGTGTTTGGCCGAAACCTTGCTCACACACTCAGCAAAGCATTAGAGTTCCATGGCATCATCTCAATAATTCCCGGTTCCTTTTATGGAAAGAAACAAAACGCCGACTGGAAGGCAATGGGAGCTGACTTCGTTGTCAAAGGTTCCTATTCCCAGAATGGCAGTAATTTTGATCTGGAATTACGTCTTCTTGATGTTGCTGCCGGGGATATGCTCATGGGCAAACGTTATCAGGGGAATCATAAAAAACAGAACGAGATGCTTTTCAAATTTACTGACCAGGTAATCAAAGAGATGACCGGTACAAAAGGTATTGCTTCCAGTAAAATCGCATTCGTGTCTGACAACAGTAAGGCTAAAGAAATTTATCTCACAGACATCCTTGGTGAAGAAATCCGACAGGTAACTCGCCACAGAAATCTCGTGGTATCTCCAAGATTCCTTCCCGGCGGCCGCTATCTCACCTATACATCGTATCATTCAGGCAATCAGAACCTTTACATCACTGATTTGAATCAAAGCAGTACAACCAGACCACTGTCTCGCAGAACAGGTATGAACCTTGCGCCTGCCTGGTCTCCTGATGGCAGACAAATGATTCTCACTCTAAGTAAAGACGGAAACCCAGACCTCTTTCTTATGGATCGTAAAGGAAAGATCATTCGCCAGCTAACCAGAAGTTCCGGGATTAATGTTTCTCCCACCTGGTCACCTGACGGGAAGCAAATCGCTTTTGTTTCTGATAGAAGCGGAAGACCTCAAGTATACATTATGAACCTGAAGACTAATGGGGTTCAACGTATTACCTTTCAGGGAAGTGAAAATGCTGAACCAGACTGGTCCCCCAATGGGGATTTAATTACCTATTCCAGCCTTGTGGACGGGACATATCAAATATTCACCATGGCTCCCCGCCCAAGCTCCAATACAAAACAAATCACAACGGGTCCTGATCATCACGAATCACCAACCTGGTCACCCGATGGCAAGCAGATAATATTCTCCCTGCGTAAGGGAAGAGAACAGAAAATTTTCGCAGTCCTCAAGAATGGTAATTACCTGAGACAGCTTTTTACAATACCAGGCAATCAAACTAATCCACGTTGGACGGCAACAACATACTAGATCTATTGAACATACTCTATTCAGGCAATATTATGAAAAAGAAATACCTTACATCATTACTTCTCCTGGCTCTCCTTCCGCTTATCAGTAACTGTGCATCACAACAGGAGGTAAAGACCTTAAACTATCATGTCCGATCCATTAATAAAAAACTCGATGACATGAAGGTAAATACTGTTGATCAGATGCAACAACGACAGGCGAACTCATCCGGTATTCTGGATCAGATACAATCAGATATTCTTGTCCTAAAAAGTAACCTGGAAGAAAATTCGCATATGAACCGCATGTTGCAAGAGCAAAATAAAGAATTGCAACTTGCTGTACAAAATCTTCAATCTCAGCAGGAAAAAAAGATGGATTCAACCATCGCCGAATTGAATTCAAAAATTGCATTGCAGAATGAGTCCCTTGCCGCTATCCAGCAAGCTCGTGTGCGCGAAGCCGAAAGACGTTCAAAAGCTGCTTCCATAGCTGCAGCTGATGCAATGCGTAAAGCTCAGGCAGCAAAGGCAGCAAAAATAACTGCTGCTAAAAATGCGGCAGCCACCAGTTCAGCAAATGCTGGTATCGTACATATTCAGCCAAGTTCTCAAAAGGTTAAATTGTCGCCTGCCGCCGTACCAGTGAAAAATGTTACCAGACAAAGCAGTAGCAGCAGTAGCAAACCGGTTGCCAATAAAAACAAAGCAGCCTCTCCCACAAAACCTGTTCAGGATAGTTTCTCCAAGGGTCAGCAACAATATAGAACCGGTAACTTTAAAGAAGCTTACACCCTGTTTGAAAAAAGTGCATCTAACAGGAGTGATCAAAAAATGGCTATTAACTCCCGCTATATGATGGGAGAATGCCTCTACAAACAGAATCAATACGATCAGGCAATTATCCAATACCAACAGATAATTTCTAACTATCCCGGGAAACCTGAAGCTGCCAAAGCACTTTATAGACAGGGTGAATCCTTTGAACAGCTTTCCGACAACGAAACAGCAAAAATCATCTATACCAAACTGACAAAATCATATTCATCATCACCAGAAGCAGCAAGCGCCAAGAAACGAATTGAAGCACTCCAGTAAACTTCGCCTTGACGAGATTCTTCTTCGTTCTGGCCTGTGTACCGACCTTGACCAGGCTAGACGGCTTATTGGTGCCGGGGAAGTTCGCATTGATGGCTGCCGTGTAGATAAAGCAGGAAGTCAATATCCAACTGATAGCAACATCACAGTTAAGGAGAAATGTCCCTATGTTTCAAGGGGTGGGTATAAACTTGAAGGAGGCTTGCGAGAGTTCTCCTTCAATCCTTCGGGACTTACCTGCGTAGACATCGGTGCTTCGACTGGTGGCTTCACCGATTGCCTCCTGCAGAATGGTGCCCAAAAAGTCTACTCTGTGGATGTGGCGTACGGCATGCTTGACTGGAAACTTCGCCAGGACGAGCGAGTAATAGTTATTGAACGTTTTAACGCCAGAAAAATTTGCAAAGAGCAAGTACCTGAACCAATCGACCTTGCTGTTATTGATGCTGCCTTTATATCACTGACAAAACTCATTCCCCCACTGCTCCCTCTTTTTTCAAAAGAACTTTGTATCATCTGTTTGATTAAACCACAGTTTGAGTTACCTAAAAACCTTATCCCAAAAGGCGGTGTGGTTAAAAACCCTGAACATCATCAACAAGCCATCGACAAAATCACTTCTTTTATTGACGCGATTGGACTGAAGGCATTGAAGATTGCAAAGAGTCCTATCCTTGGCCCTAAGGGAAATCAGGAATTCTTATTACAGATCACTAGCTAATTTTTAGATTAAAGAGCGGTCGCAGGTAGCCTGAAGATGAGATGTATAGATTGGGAAGGTATTTCGTCCACGTTCCTAATAGGTAATATAAAAAATTATTGTTGCAGTGCTGGAAGTAAATCGCATACTATGCGGTGGACTAGGAGCTTGTCCGAGAATAGGCATTTTGTTCAAAATCGAGGCATTTCTACAAAATAAGCACAGGCATATAGTTAATATTCCGAGCATTATTTTTTATAAATAACGAAGAGTTTGGACAAAAGGGCATTCTCGGACAAGCTCCTAGTGGTTTCCTGGTCTAATTTATGGGCGAGACAGTAATGAAAAAAAACAGACCATCATCACAAGCCAACGATCATTCAAATGATTCTCTGCAAGAATCTAATGTGAATGACCGGTACATCCCATTGCTCTCCAGCTGCTTTATTGCCCTGAAAAACATTCTACTCTACCCCCCCGATCACCAACAGGTACAACATAGTTTGACGCAGGCCTATAGTCTCATTGTTAAAGAGTTGAAGACTCAGGATCCTCTTGTTTTTGGTGTTGCAAAAGACGTTCTGATTCTTGATGAGATAAAGATTGGCCCTGGAATCATGGCACTGGGCAATTTTGCCAGAGCATTAAGTAAACATGGTATTGTTTCCCTTACCTTCCACAAAGGTATTAGTAAAGAATCGCTGATTTGTTTTTTTCAACTTTTGTGTGATACTACTGATGCTACAGCTGGTGAAAATGGTATACAGCAGGAACTGATCAGTCGTGGGGGCAAACACATTGACTTAGTCACCGTCGATTATCATTTATTCCAACTCTCTGAACAGGGTGGGGGAAATACAACCGGGATAACAGTAAGAAAGGGTCAACGAGGGAATATATGGCTCACATTTACCAGGTGCTTATTACGTGGGGGGTTTAAAGGCAGCGAAAATGGTAATGAAAGGCATGATGATAACACGGAATCAAATGATGCTCTGGATCCGGTACAGCTGGCCCACTTCATTAATAAAAACAAGCTGACTGTCACTGCTAATCTTCGTGATTACGGTGTAATGCTGGATGGTATATTGAATTCAGCAGGGGAGAGAGGCGGGAAAGGAGCTAGTACCTTGGCTGGCGAAAAGCAATCTACTGATTCGCAGTCCCTGAATGCTAAAGATATATCGATGGTGGTGACCATGCTTGATGAGCTGAATCCCACCCTTCGTAAACAATTTCTGGCAACAACTCTTGATAAGTTCCAGGGAAATCAGGATAAGAATAACACTACGCAACTCATGTCTGGCCTTTCTTCAACACTGGTTTTGGAAATGTTGGATGTCGCCAATGAGGCCGGCCGAAAAATTTCACCTGCACTTCTTTCTCTAATTCAAGGCTTCTCCAGTAGTAACCGTACTGGAGAATTCAGTTCTACCTCTGCTCCAGTACGCCGTGAAATCAAGACATTGATGACCAGTGAAAAGTATGACAATTATGTGATACCAGAATATGATGAAATGTTGCAAACACTAGGTCAGAGCCAAAAACAGATTGAACCGCCTGCTGGTTTTTCTCTCGAAGAACACGAGAGAACCATGGACAGCAAATATCTGCTTAATCAGATAACGCATCTTATCCTGGTGCTGATTGAGAAGACAGATAACCATGAAGATTATGCCCGCTATGGTCAAAAGCTTATTGACATAGCGCTGGAGTTGCCAGCCGTTGGGAATTTCACTCTTATCGACACAATTTCCAGCACCCTGTCCGGGCATAGCGAAAACCATCCCTCTCCAATTATACAGGAGCTTGCCCGAGACTGTCTGCACAGAATTGAAGGAAATGAATACCTGGAATCCATTGCAGTTCTTCTCCCTGAGGCCTCAGGGCAGAATAGAATTCTAGTAATCCAAGCACTTATCGCTCGCGGAGCCAAAGCCATACCTGAACTCCTCGATCTTTATTGTGAGGAAAAAGAAGAGCATATAAAAGCGAAAGTGGCAAAATTCTTTTTAAAATATCGAGTAGCAAGCCTGGCGGAAGTTATGCGCAGAATTTCCGGAGAAAGCCGTGATAAGACTTTACTCCTTCTAGATATTATAAAAGATCTTGAAGTTGGGGGCGCTGCGCCATTGTTGCGCCCCATACTCACCCATCACGATAACACTATCCGCATGTCCGTACTAAATATCTTGTTATCGCAGCAAGACAATGATGCAATTCAATACCTACGGGATATGCTGCATTCCTCAGATGACACAATTACTGCTTTAGCCCTGGCCTTAGCAGCAAAATATAAAACAACTGCCTTGCTGCCTGATCTTATAGAGTCTTTTAATTATCGTTGCCTGAAGCGAGTGTTAATTGAGAAAAACACCAGAATCATCCTGGTTCTCGGCTCCATTGCAGATCCTGCTGCCATACCTTCTTTGGAAAGGCTAATAGACAGTAAATGGTTCTTTTTCCCTAAGCAGATAGAACAAATGAAAAAAGCCCTCTTTCTATCCCTTTCCAGCTATCCTGTGGATTCGGTCATTCCCCTTTGTAAAAAAGGAATGAAAAGTGACCAAAAGGGAATTCGGAAGATTTGCAAGAATATTCTATCCCGAGCAAAGTAAGGAAACTATCAATGACACAGGCTGATTATACTAAAAAAATTTTCAGGATTCTGTATTTCCTCAGGAGCATAGTAAATAATGCGCGTTTATATGGCCTGAAGCATCAGCAGGTCGAAAAGATGATTAACCAGGTGTTCAAAGAAATTCTATCGAGTTTTGCAGTACGACCAGAAATTACCTTACTCCTTGTTGAGAATGACCTGGTTATCAACAATAAGGCCATAAAAGCTGAGGAGCAGGGAAATTTCACTCTCTTTGTCAACATTCTCCAAAACAAAGAGATTGGATTTATTACTTTTAGCCAGGGAATGAAGAAAAGTGATCTTCATCAATTCTTAGAGTATCTTGCTGCACCTGAAAAAGAGAACATTCACCCATTTAAAGCCAGTTGTATAAAGGTTGGCAAGGTTGGGCTTAAAGAAAAGAGGAAAAGGGCGGAAACTCGGAAGGGCCACCCTGGATCAGGCTCTACTCATAGAAAAAATCTTAGCACGGGAAAGAATCACGAAGAGGATGTCCAGGAGGCTCTTTCGTTCTTAAATTCTATAGCAACGGATCGCCTGGACATAATAAAAGAATATTATGACAAGATGATTCGCTACAAACGATTTGAGTGTCGTGATGTGGAAGGCATTATCTCCGTTTTTGTTAAATGTTTCGCTAGTAATATGAATCCCCTCTCCATGCTCTCAACTTTGAAAGAGGCCGATGAATACGCATTCACTCATGTAGTGAATGTCTGCATCCTGACCCTTGCTCAGGCTTCGGCGCTGGGTTTTTCCCAGGAAAGTCTGACACAGATTGGCATAGCTTCAAGCCTGCATGATGTTGGTAAAATTTTTATTCCAAACGAGATCCTCAATAAACCTGGGAAACTGAATCCGAAAGAGATAGAAGTTATGAAAACCCATCCTGCCAAGGGTGCGAGTTATATTGTCAACCTAAAGGACATACCACGGCTTGCGATTTTAGGGGCTCTAGAGCATCATATACGATATGACGGGAGTGGATATCCAGCGACAGGTGGAAAGTGGAAGACACATATTGTCAGTCAGATGATTGCCATCGCCGACACCTTTGATGCCATGCGAAGTCATCGCTCCTATCAAAAGGCCAAATCAGTAGAGCATATTTTCAAAGTATTGACAGCTGGAAAAGGAACTATTTACACTCCTATACTTGTCGATAATTTTATCCGCGTTGTTAAGAGCCAACCTCAGTATACTTGACCCCCCATTCGATCCGTACTTTTGATCAGCTGATGCTGGATCTTTACCTAATTGCTGAGCGTTTCGACTTGTTGGATAGCCTGTCCCGTAGCCTGCTTCACTCCCGGTATAGTAAACGGCGAATCAAGGGGATCGTTTTCCAGGCTTGGTTACTCTATGAGACGTAATCACACCGCACACCTCGGCCGAGTTCCTCCTCAAGGAAGTGGAACGCTGGGAGAGAACTGTGAGGTCTACTCATTGGACCGGATCACAAAGCGGAAAAAGCGAAAAGGCTCAACCTACTCTACCATGCCCATGTTTGCCGGCCGTAACGGTATGCTTGAAATGGCTGTAGAACAGATTGAGCAGTTGCGGAATGTTAGCGGAGAATAAGAACTCCTTTTTTCAACGTAGTACATTTATGGGGGATCAATCATTTCCATCAGTTCTTCCTGAAATTGCTCATCGCCCATCAATTTTTCAGCAAGAGCAGTACAGATAGATCCTGTTAATCCATCAATGTCAGAAGAGGCAACATTGACCATGACTTCACCATGCTCATCGACTTCTAAAATAAGGGCTGATTGATTATCTTTAAGTTCCATTATTCCTGCCTCCTTTTATGGCTGAGTATTCAATACTGTAAGATCGCTATTTGTCATTTTCACTTTCCTCTCCTGCTAGTCTGACAGGGCTCGGTAAAAAATCACTTGGCCAATTCCAGTCGTAAATGTGCTTCAGATTCAGTCAGTTATTTCTTACCGAGCCCTAAGGCTCGTATCCTTACAAGCACTGGTGGATGGCTGTAGTGAAAAAAGACCATCGCCGGATGTGGAGTAAGATTTGACAAATTGGCAATAGAGAGCGTCTTCAGCCCACTAACCAGTGCTGTTCCACGATTAGGAGGATTTGAAGCATAACGGTCCGCCTGGAATTCATGTTTTCGGGAAAGGACGTTAACTGCAATTCCAAGTAGAATATTTACGGGAGAAAAAATAAAGCTAAAAAAGATCAACGCACCATAGATGGAGATGTGTTCCATCTGAAAAGCTGCGAAC
Source organism: Desulfocapsa sp. (assembly GCA_029934915.1). Taxonomy (GTDB): domain Bacteria; phylum Desulfobacterota; class Desulfobulbia; order Desulfobulbales; family Desulfocapsaceae; genus Desulfocapsa. The sequence goes on from JAOZLI010000003.1 coordinate 25,625, forward strand.
AGACTTTCGTTACCAATAAAAAGAGACAGGAGGAAAAAGAGCAGGCCCGTGTGGCAAATGGAGATTGCCATCATTTTAAATATGTGTCGATGCTTATAGTGTCCCATTTCATGGGCAAGGACTGCTATAATTTCATCCTCATCAAGTTTTTCAAGGAGCGTATCGTAAAAGACAATTTTCCTGAATTTCCCAAAGCCCGTGAAAAATGCATTAAGCTTACTGGATCGTTTGGAACCATCCATGGTATAGATCCCCTGAATATTAAACGATGCCTGTTGAGCAAAGGCGAGTACTTTCTCTTTTAATGTTCCATCTTCGAGGAGGGTAAATTTGTTAAACAGCGGCATTATCAAAACAGGTGCAAGAAATTGCAGCACAATGCTGATAAGTGTGAGACCTGCCCAGCAGTAGATCCAGGCAAAATCACCAGTTGTCTCGAAAAACCATAAAATGAGATAGAGAATCGGAGTCCCAATAAGAATACTGAGGATAATTCCTTTAACAATATCAGAACAGAATATTTTTATAGTGGTTTTATTAAAACCAAATCGTTCTTCGATAACAAAGGTCGAATAGAGAGTAAAGGGAAGAGCAAGTATCGAACTGAGCAGAAGGAGAACAGCGATGTAAAGTATGCCGCTTACAATGGATCCCTGTTGAAAACTGCGGATAAATATATCGACCCAGTTGAATCCTCCAAGCAACAGGAAAATGAGCAGAGCAAGTGTACTGGTAGTTGACTCTACTAGCCCAAACTGGCTTGTCGCTCTTGTGTATTCCTGAGACTTACGATATTTCTCCGCATCAATTACATCCTGAAACTCCACGGGTACCCTGTCAACCAATGCCTTGATATTAAGGTAAGAGAGGGCCTGTTCCAGAAGATAGTTGCCGAGAAGGATTATAATTATAAAAAGTAACCAGTTATTCATTTCCATTAATCTTATAATCTGACAACATCTTCTACTCGCTGAAGTGTGTCTGCTTTACTGAGGGTAAGTCTCACGATACATTTTGATTTGGCAAGCAGGTCATGTGAAACACCGCCATCCAAACTGAGGATATCTCCTTTGACTAAATTGTGCACAGTATCTTCAACACCAAAATCCAAATTCCCCTCGACCATTTCAACGGTGATTGGGTGTGGGGTCTGATGTTTTTTCATATATTGATCTTTGGCAAAAACAATTCGAATTTCTTTAGACGTTGCTGTTTCCAACAATATTGAGATGGCAGGCTTTTTGTCATTATAGATAATATCTTTTAAAATATTTGCAGAGTTCATACAGGATTCCTCGTATAATTGAGATTATAACATGTTTTACGCATGAGAGTGTTCCATTCTTCTGATACACTGTCAGTGTGTACATGTAAATATTTCTTTTGGAAAGTCAACCAGTAGTAGGTCCTCCTATTCACCATTCCCAATAAAAAACCACCTATTTGAGTAAAAACTATTTCTCTCGCCAACATATTTTTGATATTCTACTATCAATACCAACTTAACCCTCGGCTGCCATGTTCTACCGCTCACTCAAAATAACGCTCTCAGTAATCTGGTTAATCCTGATCGTCGTCCTCGTCCGTCGCGACATCCTGATTCCTGAGATGCAGACCAGTGAAGACATCCTACTATTACAGGCACGGCAGGAAAACTATTACGGGATATGGTTTGGCAATGAACGTATTGGCTACGTGGTGGAGCGTTTGCAGCCTGATCCAGAAAATGAAAGTTTCTTCGTACTCGAACAGCAAGGTACACTCAACCTGAAGGTTACCAACACCATCCAGCCTATCACTATGCACCTTACAGGTCATCTTGATGGACAAATGCACCTTCAGGACTTTTCTTTTACCTTTACATCTGCATTTTATCAGATGCAGGCCGAAGGCAAAGTGACTGGCAACAATATTGATTTCACCCTTGATACAGGTCAAACTGTTATCCGCGACACGGTATCCTTTAGCCAACGGCCACTCCTGCCACTCAACCAGCGGCCCTGGCTTAGAAAGCAGTTACCTAATCCCGGTGATAAACGCAAAATATCTTTTTTTGACCCTCTTTCTCTCGAACCTCGTACCGCAACCATTGAATACCACGGCAAGGATAAGCAACTTATTCAGGGACGAGTACATAATCTCCACCAGTATAGTGAACATTTTTCCGGGATGCGCACCCAATTCTTCACCGATGACAAGGGAAAGATCATTAAGGAAACGTCACCAGCCGGCTTTATTTTTCTGGCAGAACCAAAGTTTAAGGCCACTGATATCTCAAGATCTGGCGAAGAGCTGCTTCAGGCCGTTGCTGTTCCCTTTACAGGTAATTTACCAAAAACAGATGCCAAGAGTGTTCGTTACAAACTTACTCTTCCCGAAGGAGTTTTATTTGATTTACATGGTGGCAGACAACAGTTGCGTACAAATATTCTCACGCTGCAAAAAGAAATTTTTCCTGAGCAATCCGTACAAACAATTCAGAATTCCTGTGATGATCAAAAATCAATGCAGGCCAGTCGTTATATACAGGCCGACGATCCACTCATTCAAAAAACGGCCGCCGACATTACAGGATCCATTCAAGATCCGGCAAAACAGGTCAGACTCCTGTCCGAATTTGTTTTCAATACCCTGGAAAAACGCCCGGTGCTTGGACTCCCTGACGCCCTCACCTCACTACAGGCCAGGAAAGGCGACTGTAACGAGCACGCAGCTCTCTTTGCTGCTCTTGCCAGAGCGTCTGGAATACCAACACAAATCGCAACCGGAGTCACCATGCATCGCAACAAGTTTTATTACCACGCCTGGAACGAGGTTTGCCTGAACGGGATATGGTACAGTCTGGACACCACCACCAATCAGATACCTGCAGATATAATGCATATTCGTTTTGGCCTGGGTGACATGGACCAGCAGCTTAAGATTGGGAGTTTGATTGGAAAACTTCGAATTGAGGTTCTTCATTCAACAAACTATGTGGACTAAAAGTCATTGTAAGCCAGCTTAACCATGTTTAAGCTCCGTGGGTAGGTTGTCAATTCGAAGACTAAGAACAAACAGTTAATTATGGAATCAATCCTTAAAATAGAAAATCTGAACAAAAACTTTGGTACCTTTGCCGCCGTCGACGACATCAGCCTGGAAGTTCAAGCTGGAGAAATTTTCGGTTTTCTGGGCCCTAATGGCGCGGGTAAAACCACCACCATCAAGATGCTGGCAGGCCTTCTTCTGCCAGACAGTGGCCGGATTACTATAAATGGCAACATCCTGTCCGAGAACCCTCTGGCCTGCAAAAGTGACACCGGATACATCCCTGATCGCCCCTGGCTCTTTGAAAAGCTCACCGGCATGGAATATTTGCAATTTGTAGCCAGCCTCTACACTCTGCCTGAGGAGACCTTTCTCACGAACAGTACGCATTACCTTGGCCTTTTTGACCTCCAGGACTGGCAGCACCACCTTATTGAGGGATACTCACACGGCATGCGTCAGAAACTCATCATGACCTCAGTTATGATGCTTGACCAGCCGCTGCTGATTATTGACGAGCCCATGGTGGGACTTGATCCAAAAGCAGCGCGCATTGTCAAAGAACTTTTCAAACAAAAGGCAGCCCAGGGAACCACGATTTTTCTTTCCACCCATTCCCTTGAAATTGCGGAAGAACTCTGTGACAAAATAGCCATAATCACCAATGGCAAATTGCATATCATGGGTACCATGGACACGCTGCGTAAAAAAGCAGGAAAAGAAGACTCTGATCTTGAAGAAATATTTCTGCAGCTGACCGGTGCCTGGGAAATGCAATCCGTCATTCAGGCCTTAAAAGAACAATAAAGAGTCAACTATGAAAACACTCTTTTTCCCTTTAGCCTGCAGTATGCGCAACCGTTTTTTTCCTGGCGGCAGGCCGTCTCTCAGAACCAGCGCCATACTCATCTTTGGTCTGCTTATCTTTATAGCTTTGTATTTAGTCAGCTTAAAAGCCGTCGGGTACTTCCACGCGCAGAATGAGCTTGGGATAATCCTCAGTTTGAAGATATTCCAGATGGCCTGGATGATCATGTTTACCATGCTCATTTTTTCCACCATGGTCTCCAGTATATCAGCTCTGTTTCTCTCCAATGACAATGAGATTCTCTGTGCAGCCCCTGTTTCTTCTGCCAGGCTGTATTGGCTGCGTTTTGTTTCCAACATCCTGTATACGTCCTGGATGATGCTTATCTTTTCTCTGCCTATTTTCGGTGCCTACGGTACTATTTTCAATGCAGGTCCTCTGTACTGGCCCCTTATGCTGCTTTCTGTATTTGCTACAGCCACCATGGCTGCTGGTATTGGCCTGGCGTTGACCATCTTTCTGGTCAACGTCTTTCCAGCAAAACGAACAAAAGATATAGTGGTCTACCTCTCCCTGTTATTTGGTATTCTACTCTATCTTGTCATTCGTCTGATCAAACCCGAAAACCTCGCAGATCCTGATAAATTTCCTGATTTTCTCGAATATCTCTCTGCCATGCAGGCACCTGCCGCCCCCCTGCTTCCTCCATCCTGGCCATCAAACCTGCTCAGTCAGTATTTGCTGGATGGACATACCGACATCCTCTTAACATTCCTGTTGATACTGACTCCGTGTATCCTCTATTTTGGTGGAGAATGGATAATGAAACGCTGGTTTTTCATAGGGTATTCCAAGGCCCAGGAGTCCTTTGGTGGATTCCACAGTTTTAGAGCAAAAACATACCACCCCTCACCAATACGCTGGTTTTTTCGCCGTGAACGCCATCTCTTCTTACGTGATTCTTCTGAATGGTCACAACTTTTTCTTGTGGGAGCATTAATGGTTGTGTATCTCTATAATTTTAAGGCACTTCCCCTTGATCGATCTCCCATGCCTGTTGAATACATCCAGAACCTGATAAGCTATGCAAATATTGGCCTGACGGGTTTTGTGGTAGCCTCACTTTCCGCTCGTTTTGTGTACCCATCCATTGGCAGTGAAGGTAGTGGATTTGCACTTATCCTGACATCTCCGCTCAGTACGGCTCGTTATATGCTCTATAAATATCTTTTTTATGTAATTCCTTTTTCCTTCCTGGCACTGATTCTACTACTAACCAGTAATCATCTCCTTCATATAACAGGGCCGATGCAATGGATTTCCGTCGGAACTGGCCTGATCATTACCTGGAGTGTAGTAGCTTTAGCTCTTGGCTTTGGGGCACTATATGCGGATTTCAAGGCAGAAAATCGGGCAGCAGTACAGGGCGGTTTTGGGGCAATTTTATTTCTTTTTTCTGCCATAAGCTTCGAGCTGGTCATTATCGGAATCGGCAGTGCCCCGGCCTATAAACTTGTACGGAGCGTAGTCAAAACAGGAGATGCACCTGTAATACTCACCATCAGTACAATACTTATGCTGTTAATAATGTTGTCAGGCGCTTTTGCCATATCTCTCTGGTGCGTTAAAAAGGGTATCGCTCACCTGGATTCTGGTTGCTAGGGCTGCCCTTTACCCATAAGTAAAAGCTGAACAAAATATTCCGTGCAGGGTATGATTTCAGCATGGAAACACAAAAC
>JAOZLI010000057.1 GCA_029934915.1 Desulfocapsa sp.
CACTTTCTTCAAAAAACTCAAAATTATCAAAAAAAAGCGTTGTCAATGTCTCGCAGCTGATCACCGTTGACAAATCATTTCTTACTGACAAGATACACACTTTGTCCAATAAATTAATGGCTAAAATCGACGATGGTATACGCTTAGTACTCAAACTGTAGAGTTGTTTAACGTACCGAAATGTAGGAGCCAATAAGGTGCTGCAAGTCCTGCTTGTCCCTGTCTCGAACGTTCGGCAGTAAGAATACGAAAACAATTACCCATATCGTTGATTTTATAAGTAAATAACTATTGAACAGCTGAGCCATGTAATCGCATTACAATTTTTCTTAAATGATTATTATTGCCCGGGGTTACAAATGACAAAATGTTACCCTGTCAAAAACTTGGATACTTACTTGTTTTCATAGAGGAGAAATAATGACAGACAATTTAATAGCGGGTCTTATCTCTGGATTGATCGTGACAGTATTCGTTGTATTCTTCCGTGCATTCTTGGCTCCAGTTAGTCTACATGTCCCCAGGAGAAAACTGCTATAAATTACATAATCGGGTAGCCGGGCTTTTTCTCCCCAAGACCCCAAGCAGCGCGGTCTTCAGGATAACTTTGTGGTAATTTCAGTCATTCTTTCCTTCATGTTCTTTTCATGTGCTTCATGGTAAAAAAGTTTTTCACAACTCTAACGAATTTCCACGCCATCATCCCGTAAAGCCTGTTTCACTTCCGCTATGGGAACTTCCTTTCGGTGAAAAATCCCTGCAGCCAGAGCGGCCTCAGCATCCGTCTCATTAAAAACATCAACAAAATGTGCTGCAGACCCTGCTCCTGATGAAGCGATCACCGGAATGGAAACAGCGCCCTTCACCATATTAATCAACTCCATATCAAAGCCGGAATTAGTTCCATCCTTATCAATGCAGTTGAGTAAAATCTCCCCTGCCCCCAGAGCTTCACAGCTGCTTGCTAGTTGTACGGCATCAAGGTCACGGCCTTCGCGCCCGCCCATAACCGTACACTGATACCAGCAATATTCTTCTCCCTGAGGACCGGATACCACCGTTTTAATAACATGATGATCTGTTTCTTCAGGAGACTTCACATAGACCCGTCGTGGATCAACAGAAATAACCACAGCCTGAGCACCATAGACAAAAGATATCTGCTCAATGGAACTTTTTCCGGTTTTCTTTCCGGTTTTCAGATACTCTTCAGCGGTGTAGCAGGCATCTGAACCAATGGAAATTTTATCGGCGCCGGATCTGAAATATTCCGTAGCCACATCAAGAGACGTGTACTCTTTGCCATTACTATCGGTGAATTCTCGAATACCGCCGCCAATGGTAAGAGGAACAAAAACCTGTTCTGAAGTTCTCTCAAGTACTTCGATCATCGGTTGATCTTCCATGGGAAAATCACGAAATCCAGTGATATTTAAAAAAGTTATCTCATCAGCTCCTTCCTGGTAATAACGTGAGGCAAGTTCCACGGGTTTTCCAAGATTTCTCACTTCACCCGAATCACGAACATCATACTGATCACCCTTGGTAACCACCAAATCACCATTATCATTAGTACGTACATCAAGACAGGCAATCACTCGTTTTGCCATACGGGTTGCTTCACTTTTTGGAGCAACCTGTACAGTTTCTGTGCTGCCCTTGAGGAATTTATCAAGGATTGCAAGCCCCGCCTCACCGCTTTTTTCAGGATGAAACTGACAGGCCACCACATTCCCCTTCTGCACACTGGAAACGAATTCTTCACCATAGTTGGTGGTGGAAAGGAGCCAGTCATGATCTTCTTCTGCCAGCGTCGCCCGATAAGAATGCACAAAATAGAGCTTTTCGTTGTTATATTCTGCAAACAGTGGAGAGGGTTTATGCAGATTAATTCCATTCCAGCCTATCTGTGGTACCGAAAGATTATCTACGGCAAAACGTTTAATCTGTCCTTTTAATATAGAGAGTCCTGCAACCCCGGGGCTTTCTTCTGAGCCTTCAAATAAGGCCTGTAAAGCTACACAAATCCCCAGGACCGGTTTATCACTTTTAATTCGCTCAATCAGTGCTTCCACAAAGCCATCACGCTGCAACCGTTCCATAACAGAACCGTAGCTGCCAACGCCCGGGAAGATAAGTCTTTCCGCCTGCAGGATATCTGCGCTACTCTGCACATCCTGCACTTCATATCCAAGTTTTCGTATTGCATTTCGAACGCTTCGAACATTGCCAGCGCCATAATCAAGTAGTGTAATCATTTTATTTTTTTGTAACTAATAAGATAACAGCAAATGGTTCCAAAACCACTCAAACCACTGCCCAGTAAATGTTCAGAAGTACGCCATATCTGTGCATGCGGGCTGGTGAACTATAGTCTTTTCTATGTGAACCAGCCCGACCGTGCAGAGATGGGGGTGCTCATGGACATTTACATTATAAAAACGAATAGTATCTTCCATTGGCACAGCCGCGACAAAGCAACCTGCCATCTTTTTCAACATCACGACAATCCTGCACCCAGTCTCCACACTCCTGACACTGAATACGTTTTAACGGTTTCCCCGGCATATCTTCCTTTGGAATATCCACATGCACTGCTGTCACAGTAAACAGCTCGTCCTGATCCATTATCCGATAGGCCTCAAGCTGCTGCTTATATTTATTCTCAATTTCAGGACAATATTTTTTGGATAATTCACGAGACTCTTCACGGGCAACCACCCGCACAGCCTTTCCGGTGGTAAGGTTCACAAAGGTTGCTGCCATTACCCCATAATCGATCCAACGCATGGAACGTTTGCCAAGACTACAGCCCGTGACAGATTGTACTGCATCCGTTGCACAACGATCAATCTCCACCAGGACATAGAGCTTCTTTCTATCCATTCCACGTGGATCATAAATATCAATTGCCTCAAGACCGATCATTGACATTCGCACACCGATAACCTGACCGGCACAGGTGTGACCATGCACCTTTGTTGAACGCTCAAGAAGCTCTTCAAATGATTCCATTACGACCTCTTCATCTATTAGGGAGATTAACTTTTGGAAGAATTACAGGCACAACAATAGTCATAGGATCTTACAGTGTCAATTAATTCTCAAACACCAGAGAATCACCTAAACCAATAAACGTTTACTAAAACTCAAAACCCTTTTGCGCCTTAACACCATTTTTATAAGGATGTTTGATATCTTTCATTTCAGTAACAAGATCTGCCAGCTCAATCAATGCATCCGAGGCATATCGTCCGGTGATAACAACATGCTGTTCCTTGGGTTTTTTTTCAAGGACAGACAATATTTCCTGCTCGTCAAGCATCTTGTAATGGGGCAGATAGGTGAGTTCATCCAGGATAACCATGGCATAACGATTTTCTTCAATAACTGATTTTGCATAATCCCAGGCCTCACGGGCAAGCTGCTTATCCTTTTCAATATCATCGGATTTCCAGGTAAACCCCCGTCCCATAACATGAAAATCAAGGAGAGTTGAAAACTGTTTGGCCGATTCCAATTCACCATACTTCCAGCTACCTTTAATAAACTGAATGATACATACCCGCTGTCCGTGCCCTAACGCCCTCAAAGCAAGCCCTAACGACGAAGTCGTTTTCCCTTTTCCATTTCCAGTAAAGACTGCTATCAACCCCTTTGTTTTCATCACTGTTCCCCGGGCAAATTTGTCCGCAGCGTTTTTGAATAATGCTCCTCACCAGTGGCCTGCATCAATTCATCAACCCGACTCTTCTCCCTCAGGATAGCAAAGGGAAACTCCTGATTCAGCATACCATTATCATAGAGCAATTCATCAAGATGCCCGCTCACGATTATTCTCCAATCCATAGATGGGGGATTACCAGGGTTAATAGCTTTTGTATGCAGGAAGATGGCGGTGGTACAATTTTGTCGTAATGCATCATAAAATTTCGGTCTTTCCTTCAGACTGTTCATTTCGGCAATATAGCTCTCTAATAAGGCTCGGGTACGCTCCTTAGAAACGTTAAGACGATAGGCATATACCCGTTCTTTTCTATGGTTTGTGCGCAATCCGATAAGATCTTTTTCATCTGCTGCCACATAGGAAAGTTCAAACTGTTTGAAAAACCCTTTTATTGCTGAATATTCCTGATGGATATCCTTTCTGGTCTCGATGGAAATCGCCAGGTGTTTGTCCTGACCGAAATCCCAGCTCATAATCACGTGGGCAATATGATCCGAAGCCCAATAGGATAAGAAGATATCCAGGCCTTGAATTGCATCGAGGTCATATTCCCGCGTTTCCCAATGTTCTTCAAATACGTCCTCTGCACTGTATTGAAAGTTACGAACATTATGCAAAACAAGTTTATTTCCAGTGATTTCACCATGGGCAATCTCCGCCACATCCGGCGCCCACTCTTTATCAAATCTTGGTTCCAGAGTCTGCCACCAGCCAAGCAATAGTGCAAAGAGCCCAAGACAGATAACCCATCCCTTGATAAAAGAGCGACACAGGACAAGTACCATTGGCAGCGAGACAGCGAAAAGAACCGCCAGGCTAATACGTATCCAGTCCGGGTCAGGACCAGCAAAAAACAGAGCGCAAACACCCCACCCCCAGGCCGGTAGCAAAAAGAGCAGAGAAATTTTACTCATGGCCCTGCTCATCTTGATCTTTTTGAAATAATTTATCCTTCTGATTTTTTATAAGTTGGTAAATTTTTTCTTCATAATCTTCGGGAAAATAGTACAATTTGGCTCCATCCTCATTATATTTGGCAACCAGCCCCCGTTCTTCGGGGCTGGCATTGGTCAGAAACAGCATCAACAGATCGTTACTTACCCATGGATGGCTATACCAGGAGTCATGGGCTCCACCCAAATCAAGAGCTTCAGAATCTCCAACATTCAGGGCATTCAATTGTGGAGTCTCAAGTAATTCAACTATCAATTTATTTTCTTCTTCACTTAACTCATTGGCATCCGGCCTGCCAAGTCTCGAGATACCATTAGAAAATGCTGATATACGTAAAACAGAATCATTTTTATTAGCATTGATGGTGGTGCGTTCCACAATATCTCTGAATTTCAAGTATCGCTCAATAAATGGCTGAAAAGCTGTATCCGGGGCAGCAAAATAAACTTCGCCAATTCGAAAGCGCTTCTTCAATACCGAGGCAGGTTCTTCGGGATACAGATCGCGAAGGTAGGCGAGTCCTGGTGCTGCCACCTGAGCCCCCGCACTGTAAGCAAGAATATTTATATTTTTGGCCTTTGTGTGTTTGGCTAAAATTTCAATCAACCGGGCAAAGGCAGGCACTGTTTTTTTGGCATGAAGAACATCAGTTTTATATTTAAAAAGGTTTTCTGCAGAGGGCCAGGAGAAGGTCAGGACGATGGAGTTATGTCCGGTAAAGTGGTACAGTTGTGCGCCCTGTGCAGTGGCTCTATAGAAGTTGGAGTTTGCTCCATGGACATATATATTGATATCCCTGTCAAAGCTGCTGTCAATTGCAGTGTTTATTTCTTCAAAGAACCCCCGCGCCTGCAAAGAGGCCCTATTCGTATCATCATCTTTATGATATTCCGCCCGCTCCTCAACAAGTTCCTGCGTAAACAGTAAATCATTGTCACGCTTATTTTTCAGAGATTGTTCATATAAATCGTCCCACCCCATCCCTTCATCCCCGACACTGTAGGTGACAAACCCTATTTCAAGGATATCTGAGGGGAATATCGTATACCCGGTGGAATAATCAATTTTATTGTAAGGTATACGATTGGTGGCATAGAGCGTTTTGAGATAATTCTCGTCAAAATTTTCTTTTCCATAAACAAATAACTCACTCTCAGAATTCAACCCAACTGGCGGCGGCATAAGATACACTTTGGGCTGACATCCGGCAATGAGAAGAAAGAACAGCGGCAAAGATAGCCGAGTTGCCTTTGCAAGAAAAAACATAACAATAACCTATTTACTTTAAAATGAAAAATCCCTACCAAACTGATTGGTATTAGACAGGACTTGTGACCAAACTCTACTTCGAGCTTAAAAATAATTCCGAGGTTAATTTCATGATCATATTCTTCCCTGACTACTTACCATAATTCCCTTTTTGTTTCCAGACCCATGGTGCCACAGGGTTCTTTTCACGCCACAAACCAAGGCGTTCCTGACGAGCCTGTTGCTCATACCCTTTCCATTTCTGACAGATGGCTACCTTGCAATAATAAACATGAACCCAGGCATATCCGCTTTTAACCAGCTCTTCATTTACAAGTAACCCGTTATCCAGCCTGACCAGAGCCACCATCCTTCCATAAGCGTCCCAATCTTTCACCTCAAGTGTTATGGTTTTCTTGTGCAGAAGCCTGCGAGTTTCTTTTTTTGCAGCCTTTGAATACGGTTGCCGATACTCTGGAGTGTCAATTCCCCAGAGTCTTACCGTAATCTTTTTGTTCCCGATATTGACCTCAATTGAGTCTCCATCGATAACCTTTACAACTTGAGCGGATTTATAGCTCTGCGCTGCTGAGCTACTACAAAAGCAACAGAAGCAAAGCGTACAAAACAATGTCATTTTAGCTACGATCACACCTTTCACCAATATTTAGTTTTTTAATTACTGCCAATAGCATTATAACACTATTTCTTTTTAAAAAAATTCGAAAGCAACTTGTTATTTCTTCTCAGCTTATGATAGGCTAATTATGTAGAAGTATATATTATTGGTGGATCTGTAAAAACCTTTTCAAATTGTTTTTTTTTACGGCACTATCATTGTTGCCATACGCAAAAGAACCTTATGAAAAACGATAAAGACAAACTCTCCGATTCGGAAGAAAAGACACGAGATTTCCTTATTTCCATGCCTTTATTCGATAGTTTTAATGTCGAGGAATTAAAAATTCTTGCCAAACATATGAGCTATATCCAGTTGCAACGTGGAGAATTTCTTTTCGTTGAGGGGGACAAGGGAGATTTTATGGGCTTTGTCGTCCAGGGTATTTTGGAAGTTTTGAAAAAATCGGCTCTTGGTGAAAATATAATTATTGCACGACTGGCACGAGGAAGCTCCATTGGAGAAATGGCGCTCATTGATAAATCGCCACGATCCGCATCGGTGGTCTGCAGACAAGCAACCCTCATGCTGACGTTAACAAGTAAAGGTTTTGATCGCCTTACAGAGACATCGCCAACAACCGGAGTGAAGTTTATTCAAAAGATTTCAAGGCTGTTAAGTCTTAATATGCGTCGAACCTCAAGTAAACTTGCCGACCTGCTGCACAACCACTCAGGATAAGAATATTACAAAGAATATCATATGTCTGTAGCTCCAAACAACTCTATCGCAGCAATTAAGCACACAATTTTCCATGGCATTATTGGTGAAACGACCATAATGCAGAATCTTTTTGAGCTCATCAGGAAAATTTCAGCAGATGATTTTGCAACGGTTCTTGTACGGGGAGAATCAGGAACCGGCAAAGAACTGGTAGCCAAAGCCATCCATCGACACTCCAGCCGAAGGGATAAACATTTTGTCCCGGTAAATTGTGCAGCAATCCCGGACGACCTGCTTGAAAGTGAACTTTTCGGGTACACTAAAGGTGCTTTTACGGGTGCAGCCAGCAATAAGATTGGACGCATCCAGCACGCCGATGGCGGTACACTTTTTCTCGATGAAATTGGAGACATGAAGCCAACACTGCAGGCCAAGCTCTTACGCGTACTGCAAGAAAAAGAATTCGAACCCGTTGGTGCGCTCAAGGCAACATCAGTTGATATCCGTGTTGTTGCAGCCACCCATTGTGACCTTGAGCAACTGGTGTCAGAAGGGACGTTTAGAGAAGATTTGTATTATCGTCTCTCGGTTATTCCTCTACAGATCCCGCCCTTAAAAGATCGTAAAGCGGATATCCCCATACTTCTTGAGTCCTTTCTCGAACACCACGCGACAGAAAGAAAACGTGAAAAATTCAGTATCCCGCAACATGTAATGGCAGCTCTGCTCACCTATAACTGGAGAGGAAATGTTCGAGAACTTGAAAATCTTGTTCAGCAGTTATCTATTCTTTGCACCGGCAAAGAAATTCAGCTGGAAGATCTTCCGGAACGAATCACCGAAGAGTTTAACCCGGAGGATGTCGATCAGGAATTAATAGACTCGATACTGACTGCGACTCCAATCATTACAAATAAAGCATCTGCAGCTCCCGCCCAAGCACGGGATGTGGCCATTGAAACTGAAAACATCTGGGAAGAAGGACAGGTGGATTTCAAGGAACTAATCAATGATTACGAATCCCAGCTGATTATCAAGGCCATGAAAATGACCAAAGGGAATAAAAAAGAAGCAGCAAAACTCCTGAACCTCAAACGAACAACACTTCTGGAAAAGATTAAGAAGAAGGGACTCCAGGGGAAGTGGGAATAAAATAAGGCAAAAAAAAAGACCTCGCTGAAGGCGAAGTCTTTTTTCTATTGTCAAAGACAGGACTTACTGCTTGACAACATTCTCTGCTGCTGGTCCTTTAGGTCCATCAACAATATCAAAGGTCACGTGTGCGCCTTCGTCGAGGGATTTGAAACCGTCACCCTGAATTGCTGAATGATGAACGAATACATCCTTTCCACCATTTTCTTCAATAAAACCAAAACCTTTTGCATCGTTAAACCACTTAACTGTTCCTTCAGCCATTGTGTACTACTCCTTTGTACCAGATTCTATTAAGAACCTTTTTTGTTATAAAGCCGGATCATCTTAATATTCCCCGGTAACTATCTTGTTGCCAAAATTGATTTAATACTCTTACGCTATGGACTGACACACCGTGTGGATATTCATTTACCCCACAGCGGATCCCGTCTTTTTAAGCAATCACCCTATTCCAATGCAGTCCAGGCACTGGTTATGCCTATCAAACACATACTATTATCCTGTAGCCTTCAGGTCGTCAACAAATAACTTTACGATAGTGAATGATGAACAGATAAAAGAACTCAGGCGGGAAAAGGTGAAAGAACATGCTCCTGCTTTAGCTATAATCTAAGCAAACAATGAATACTACTCCCATAAGATCTGTTTTGCAAGTAAAAAAAACACCATACTAGCAATTAATCGAAAAAACAATTTTCCCATTACAAAGAGGCCGCCAGGACACGACGAAGCTCATCAAGATCAAAAGGTTTCCCAACGGCTCCACAAAACCCATATTTTTCATAATTCGCCATAACCGGATCATTTGAATACCCACTGGCAACGATCATCTTCACCTGATCGTCAATCTTCAATAGCTGTTCAGCTGCTTCCTGCCCGCCCATTCCACCAGGGATGGTTAGATCCATTATCACTAAATCCACTGACCGCCCCTGTTCTTTCAACTCCTGATATCTGCTAATCGCCTCCTCACCACTGCTTACTAGAACAGCTTCATGGCCAAGAATGGCGAGTTGCGATTTCAGCACATCCAGTATCAACTGCTCATCATCCATTACCATGATTCTGGCGGCCTTTACCGGTATTGCAATCTCATCCTTTTCCGTCAAATCCTTCTCTGTTGATCGAATGGCTGGAAGAGATAAAGTAAAGGTACTTCCTTTTCCCGGGATGGAATCCACGGTGAGGTACCCATGATGCTTGCTGACAATGGAATGTGATATGGCAAGCCCTAGCCCACTGCCTTCATGCTTTGTGGTAAAATAGGGATCAAAAATTTTATCAGCAATCTCTTGTGGTATGCCAATGCCTGTATCCTTGATTGTGACACGTACATAATCAGCAGCACCTCCTCCTGGCAGATCTCCGACATTTCCCTGAGTAATATTAGAACACCGTATTGTTATGGTTCCCCCTTCGGGCATGGCATGCTTAGCATTAATAATTATATTTTGAATAACCTGACTAATCTGGCCACCATCCACATCGCTTATCCATAAATCATCCGGAAAATAGTACTCACATAAAACGTTACTTCCATGGAGCACAAAATCAGCAGATTCAGAGATCAGTTCCTCCAGAGAAGTCTCTTCTTTAACCGGTTCCCCACCTTTAGAAAAAGTAAGCAACTGACCTGTCAGTTTCGTTGCCCGTTTTATTGCCTTTTTAGCGCTGGAAAGGAGTGATTTTGTTTCAACATCCTTATTTGCAATGCGATAATCAACCAACTCGATGTTTCCAAGAATGGCGGATAAAATATTATTAAAATCATGTGCAATCCCACCTGCCAGAACACCAACAGACTCCAGCTTCTTCATCTTGAGCAGTTCTTCCTCGATCTTTTTCTCGCTCGAGACATCCCTGAAGACCAGAACCGCACCGATAATATTTTGTTCACGATCTCTGATGGGTGCACCACTGTTTGCAACATGCCTCCGAATTCCATTTTTGGCAATGAGGATAGAATCCCCTGTAAAACCTGTTACATCATCGGATGCCAAAATCCTTGTTATTGGGCTCTGGCAGGGCTGCCCACTTTTTTCAGCTATAACATAAAAGACTTCGTCTACCTGTTTCCCCTGCGCTTCACCATTTTCCCATCCAGTAAGTTGTTCTGCCACAGGATTTAACAAAACGACGGTTCCTTTGGTGTCAGTCGTTATTACACCATCACCAATGCTCTGCAGGGTAACAGCAAGGCGTTCCTGCTCAGCACGTAACTCGCTCAACATTCGTTGACGACCCTCAACCATATTATTAGCTGAAGATGCCAGAGATTTAAATTCAGAGAACGAAACCTTATCCGGATGAATTTTCATATTTTCAACAGCGGACCGTGCAAAGAAATCAAGAAAAAGCGAGAGATTTTTTTGAATTTTGCCTGCAAACCACCAGCAGAGCAGCGTAGATACAAAAAGAAAAAAGCAAAGAACCAGAACAACCTTCAGGACAATGCCACGAATGGACTTTTTGAGAATCTCCTGTTGACGAGCGATTTCATTCTCTATGAAATCAACGTAAATACCGGTACCGATATACCATTCCCACTCAGAAATCGATGCACTATAGCTTATTTTAGGATCGGGCCGGTTTCCCTTTAGCTTTGGCATTACATATTCAACAAAGCCACCGCCTTGTTGAGCATTGCTGATGAGTTCCTGCAGGATTTTAACACCATTGGGATCTGTAATATCCCACATATTTTTTCCTTTGGCTGGCCCTGACAGAGAAATACCCTTCCATGTCCCTGCAAAAATATAACGATCATCGCCAAAGGTGGTATTTTCCAACCAATCAATAATTTCTCCTTTGATTATTTGTTCTTCGACATCCAGATATTTACCGGTGCCAATCACCCAATCCAGAGGCTCAAAA
>JAOZLI010000058.1:0-5964 GCA_029934915.1 Desulfocapsa sp.
CCTGACTATAATTTTTTCGAAGGGTGTGGTCGTCTTCGACCAGGGCTATTGTATAAGGCATAATATTCTATAAATTTGTATCTGTTCTTATCCGCAGAAAAGAAGGAAATTTGGGGATACCGGATTGGTAATATCCATAATATTTAAAGGTGATAACGGAGCCAACAAGTGGAGGATTTTCCCGTTCAAGATCGCTGAATCCACCGCCTATTTTAAAACGGATTCCGTTTGCCAGTTCAACCAGCAGGGAGCCGAGTCGGTTTCTGTTTTTACCCTTGCCCTGTAAATGGGCAAGCACTGTTGCCTCTGCATCGAAAAAACTTTTAACTTTGAGGATCTCATCGCTACGTCCGTTGTTGTAGAGTGCGTTTGCTTTTCGAACGATAAGACCTTCTCCACCAAGTGCCTCTATTCGTTTCAGTTCGCTTGCCAGGTGTGCTTTGTCCTCGACTATCGTTTGTGGAATGATAAAGGCAAAGGTGCTGGGGTGTTGTTCAAACCAGTCCGTAAGCTTTTCCAGACGATGGATAAATCCTCCTGGTGCTTTCGGCACATCAAAAATAGCAAAATGCAGTTGCAACCAGCCAGTATGGGGGTGCTTTCTCGTTACAGTGGAGACTGTCTGTTCGAATGTTCTGCGTCCCCCCCAGAGTTCCCCTTCTATGGGAAATGGTGGGAAGTTTTGAATGAATTCCTGTGGTGGATAGAGACGGTTACCATTTTTTGACAGTAATTGGGTGCCAGTCCAATACCCGCGAACGCCGTCATATTTTTCACTCATCCACCAGCCTTTCACCTCAACAGTGTCATCATACACCTGAGGGAGCATAAGATCCATTCCAAACAATGGGATGGGACAGCAGATAAACAGGAGCAGCAAACAGAAAGTTTTATTCAATTGGTCTATTTTGTGATATGGGTTAGAGAGTAAACGAAAAGAAAACAAACTTTCTTTTATCCCTTATCAGCGACGAGGTCAACGAATTATGGACAGTTATTTTGTAGCAGTGAACGGACAGCAGCAGGGACCCTTTTCGGTTAATCAAATTCGCAGTTCTCTGGCTCAGGGTGTGTATAGCCAGGAAACTCTGGTCTGGAGTCAGGGCATGAGTGAGTGGCAGCCCATTGCCTCACTTGCTGCTTTGCAGCAGACCGCACAGGCACCACCTCCTCCAGTAGGTGGAACACAGGCCCATGAGATCGATTATGAAATTTTCGGGCAGGAGATGCAGTTTGTTGAGATAGAGCTTGATCCAGGGGAATCGGCAGTGGCAGAGGCGGGTGCTATGATGTATATGTCCGATGGGATCCAGATGGAAACAGTCTTCGGTGACGGTAGTCAGGGTTCCGAAAGTGGCGGCTTTATGGATAAGATGCTTGGTGCTGGTAAACGTTTGATTACCGGAGAAGGTCTTTTTACCACAATGTTCAGTCATACTGGTCAGGGCAAGGGGCGAGTGGCCTTCGCTGCTCCCTATCCCGGTAAAATTATTCCCCTTGATTTGAAAAATTATCAGCACAAGATTGTCTGTCAGAAAGATGCCTTCCTGTGCGCTGCCAAGGGTGTGGCCATTGGTGTTGCCTTTCAGAAAAAGATTGGTACTGCTCTATTTGGCGGGGAAGGCTTTATTATGCAGCAGCTTGAGGGGGATGGCTTAACATTTGTCCATGCCGGTGGAACCATTGTGGAAAAAGAGCTGGCAGCAGGCGAGACTTTGCGGGTGGATACGGGCTGTCTGGTGGCTCTAACTCAAACGGTGGCCTATGATATAGAATTTGTGGGTGGAGTGAAATCCGCTATTTTTGGTGGGGAAGGATTTTTCTTTGCTACTCTGCAGGGACCCGGTCATGTCTGGTTGCAGTCATTGCCGTTTTCTCGTCTGGCCGGAAGAATACACTCAGCTGCTCCCCAAACTGGAGGAATGGGCTCCAGTAAAGGGGAAGGTTCTGTCTTGGGCGAATTAGGATCGTTGTTTCAGCGGTAATATTATCTTCCCTTCTAAAACATTTTCCTGAAGTAGAGTTGGAGGAAGATTTGCTCGTATGTTGTTGTGCGGAAGTAGTCATTGTGACTACTTCCGTGAAATATGGGAGAAACTAGGAGCTTGTCCGAGAATAGACATTTCGGAGTCTCGTACCTCGCTTACCTGTTCAAAATCGAGGCATTTCTACAAAATAAGCACAGGCATATAGTTAATATTCCGAGCATTATTTTTTATAAATAACGAAGAGTTTGGGCAAAAGGGCATTCTCGGACAAGCTCCTAGTGCCCCTTTTACGACTCTATCAACTGTATATCTTCATATATTTCTGCAACTGACAGGTCGCAATTCAAGCAATCCAGAATAAGATTGTCATCTGCTCCAAATGGTTCTGGTTTCCAGTCGTTTGTGCGACGAAAGAGGGTTACTGCTTGTTGCTCCTGAGATACCAGGACATACTCCTGCAGGGTTTTGATAGAGGTGTAGGCGAGAAATTTTTCTCGTCGGTCAATACGTTCCGTCGTTGGAGAAAGTACTTCGACTATGAGACAAGGGTTTTTACGGAAGTATGTTTCCTTATCGTCCGGGTCGCAACTAACCAGTATATCCGGGTAGTAAAATATATCTTTGCCTGCAATGTTGAGGTGGACTTTCATGTCAGCCATGAAGACCTGACAGCTGGTAGGACGGCCTGCGGCATGTAATAAAACAAATAGATTGCCTGATATTAGATTGTGATTGGCACTTGCGCCGCTCATGGCGTGAATTATACCGTTAATATATTCATGCCGGGTTTCTCCCTCCTGTTCTCCGGTAATATATTCTTCAACACTGATATAATCAGATTCTGGTTGGATATTCATTTACTTTCCCCCCTGATGAAATAAGCCACTTTGTTAGACAGTATATCATATCCACTTCAAGTTTACGTTATTTTAAAAACTACGCCACAGCTTTCCTAAGGAACGGGGACAAAATAACTTTCCCATCTATACATCTCATCTTCAGGCCATTTTTGATCGTTCTTCAATCATGAAATCCTCAACGTAGCCAGCTACGCCTGCGGTTTCCTTCAATCAGATCGATCAAAACTGACCTAAATCTGAGCGCCTACATGGGGAAGTTATTTTGTCCCCGTTCCTAACAGATAACATTGTCATAATCTGTCATTTTTCACGGTCAAATTGTCATCATCCCTTCCTCGTTTTGTCATTGTCGTGGTGTTTATTGAATACCATCAATAACGGTGGATTCAAACAGCAATGAAAGCAGAGGGAAATGATGGCGAATCAGAAATTAAGTAAATCAAAAAAAACACTGGATCCGGGGAATGCACTCTTTATTTTCTATGTGGGATTTATGCTGTTTGTTTTTCTTTTGGCGATGGTGGTGGATAGTTCAGCCGCTGTAACTCCTGCCAGCGTGCGACAGGGCGAATTGCTATTTAGAGATATGGCGCAGACTGGGGAATATAATCCGGCACCGCATTTGTCCCAGGATATTGAGATATATGTAAGTGGGATGACGGCAAGAACAGTGCTCAATCAACGTTTTGCAAATGATACCGATGAATGGCAGGAAGCGGTGTATGTGTTTCCTCTGCCGGATGAGTCTGCGGTGGACAGTCTACGTATGCGAATCGGTGAGCGGTTGATTATCGGTGAGATAAAGGAAAAAGAAGAAGCAAGAAAGGTGTATGAACAGGCCAGAGCGGATGGCAGGAAAGCATCTCTTCTTGCCCAGGAACGTCCCAATATTTTTACCATGGCGGTGGCGAACATTGCACCGGGGGAAGAGATAGAGGTGGAAATCGAATTTAGCCAGGTTGTAGGGTTGCATGATGGGATTTTTTCCCTGCGTTTCCCCATGGTGGTGGCACCTCGTTATATCCCGGGACATGAGATTCAAAAGGAAGTGGATACGGAGGCTGTACAGTTTTCCGGAACTGGCTGGGCCGTGAACACCGATCAGGTTCCCGATGCGTCACGTATCACACCGAACACGGTAATGCCTGGTGAAAAACCAATCAACCCTGTCCGGCTAATGCTTGAGCTGGCGGCTGGTTTCCCAGTGTCACGAATAGAAAGTTTATATCATGGAATATCTGTCCATGATGAAGTTCAGGAGAACAAACTCATACGTTTCAATGGTGAGGTAATGGCAGATCGTGATTTCGTTCTCGAGTGGGAGGCTGAAAAACAGAACACCCCACAGGCAGCACTCTTTGCCGAACAGCATGACCAGGATGAATATCTTCTCCTTATGCTCACACCACCGGAAATTGCAAGCAATGCTCTGCTACCTCCCAGAGAACTTATATTTGTGCTGGATACCTCCGGTTCCATGGCAGGCCCTTCAATTGTACAGGCTCGTGAGGCCTTAATTCTCGCTATTTCAAGGTTAACTGAACAGGATCGTTTTAATGTTATTGAGTTTAACTCCAGTGCCAGCAAACTCTTTGACAGGGCAGAGCAGGGCGATTCGGTCCACAGACAGCAGGCCATACGATTTGTGAGTGGTTTACGTGCCGATGGCGGTACAGAAATCGCCTCGGCTCTTGAACTGGCACTCGATGGCAGAAATAATCATGAACGGATTCGGCAGGTGATATTCTTAACCGATGGCAGTGTTGGTAATGAAAGGGAACTTTTTACGATGATAGAATCACGTCTTGGTGATTCCAGACTCTTCACCGTTGGTATTGGATCTGCACCAAATTCATTCTTTATGTCCCGTGCAGCCACCATTGGTCGTGGAACTTTTACGTATATTGGTAAAGTTAGTGAGGTGCAGCAGAAGATGACTATCCTGTTTCAAAAGCTGGAACATCCTGTCATTACTGATATCAGGATTACATCGGAAAATTACGAAGAAATGGAATATTATCCAAATCCTGTTCCGGATCTGTACCAGGGAGAACCATTGCTTGTTTCGATAAAGGCAGGCGATGGATCAAGCGGTTTCCAGGTTTCAGGCCTTGTCAACGGGAGTTTCTGGCAGGAAGAAATAGATAGCGAAAATTATGCCATGCGTCCTGGAATCAGTACGCTTTGGGCTAGAAAGAAAATCAGAAATATAATGGATAGTCGGGTTCATGGGGTCGAAGAAAAGGAGGCGAGAGAACAGGTGCTTGCCACAGCGCTTGCGCATCACCTTGTTTCTAAATACACGAGCCTGGTGGCGGTTGAACAGGAACTTTCCAGACCGCTGAGCAGTGATCTGAAACAAACTGCCATGAAAACAAATCTTCCCGCAGGTTGGAAGGCAAATCGTATATTTGCAGGAACCGCAAGAACTGCAAGCTCAGCACAGTTGCAGATTATATTGGGAATGCTGCTTTTACTGCTGGCATCGTTTGTTTTTGTAAGAAACAGGGAAGGTGGGCGATGAAAAGCATTATCTTACGCATGACCGCCTTTGTTCTGTTGGTGACCGGTAGTTTTCTCCTGTCTGACGGTTGCTGGATGCGGGCAAAGGCCGTTATTGCCCAGATCCTTCTGCAACACGCCTGGGAAGAGACCATGGACACAGGCGAAAATACAAAGCCCTGGCCCTGGGCAGATACATGGCCCGTGGCACGGCTCACCGTGGAGCGATTGGGGATAGATCTGATTATCCTTGAGGGTGAGAGCGGAGAAGTACTAGCCTTTGGGCCTGGTCATTTACCGGCAAGTAGTAGCCCTGGTACGGATGGTCATTGTATCGTCGCAGGGCACCGGGATACTAGTTTTCGTTTTTTGCGATACTTGAACATAGAGGATATCCTGAGTGTACAAATAGCAGATGGTTCCATACATTCGTATCGGGTTAATGAGATGTTAACCAAAAAAGCCGAAAAACTGTATTTACAAGAGACTGACAGGCCGAGTTTTACACTTATTACCTGCTACCCCTTTGATGCATTGTTGCCGGGAACGAATCTTCGATATGTTATTTTTGCTGATAGGATGTCTGGGTGAACGTGAAAAGAGAACCGCAGAAT
>JAOZLI010000058.1:6064-11224 GCA_029934915.1 Desulfocapsa sp.
GAACAAGGAATGTCGAATTTCGAAGGAACGTAAGTGGATATACTTCGATATTCTCTTTGACAGTTAATACAACCTGGCCATTTTGTCGATCTCAGCAGCAATATGCTCTCGCAACGATAGAGGTTGAAGTACCTCAGCCAGAGCACCATATTGCAAAATCTTCATGGTTATTTCCCTTTCATCGTTAACCGGTAAGGAAAGAACTATACCATCATCGTGCGCTATCACTTTTTGGTTTTTGTGCCAGTATTGTTTGCGAACTAACTCTGCTGCTTTCCCTTTGAATAGTATTTCGGCCTGGTAACAGCTGGTGCCAGCAAAAATCCCAAAGGAATCTTCAAGGAAGGAATCGGGTGCAGGGTGTGGCGCTTCAGTCTGTTTTTCACCACTTTTGGCCGAGACAATCCGAGCCATATGAAACAATCTGTGATCGTTTCGTAAGAAACAATAGCCCAGCAGATACCATCTTCCTTGATAGTTGATCAGTCGAAGGGGTTCGACTATTCGTATGCTTGATTCTGATTCCGCAGAACGGTATTGAATCTCGAGGAGATGGCCTTTAAGCAGTGTTTCGATGATAATTTCGAAGATGGACGATGAAATGGATTCCACTTCAATCCATTGGCAAAGTACATTACTCATCAGCTGTTCGTAGCCCGGTGCAATAATTTCTGTCAGCCGTTTTTCAAGTTTTCGCATTTCCGGCAAGCTGCCAAGCCCAGCCTCGTCGGCGATTTTATTGAGCAGTCCCATAAGAAAGAGTAATTTCGGGCTGTCCTCGAAGGGCAGAGAGAAATCATTTTCACTATAATAATAGCCATTTTGGGATGAATCAAAGGCTAGCGGGGCAAGAAGGCGGTCACGCAGATAATTGATGTCACGATGGGCTGTAGCACGGGAGAGCTCGAACTCTTCCATCAGGGTTTTGGCGTTTGGAAAGCGATCAGCTTTGAGCTTTTGATGGAATGCGTAAATTCGCTCCAGTTGACTCATTTAGCATAACCTTTCACCAGACGCATTGAGTTATGATGTCGTCTGAACTGTAAACGTTTACCAGTGCGCCCTATTTGTTCGTTTGGGACTACGTAGCATATGCAGTTATATGTGAGTAGGCCGAAATGGACAAATAGGGTGTGCTGGTGAACGTTTACCATTTAGCGTGGTTTGCGTCTGTGTTTCACGGGTAGAATCTTCATCTGTTCCCGATATTTAGCAACGGTACGACGAGCAAGCTTAATGCCTTTTTCGCCAAGTTTAATCGAAATGGAATTGTCGCTAAGAGGTTTATGAGGATCCTCATCTAGAATAAGCTTCCGGATACGTTCCCGGATGGATTCTGCAGCAAGTGCCTCTTTACCATCCACTGGAATGGCGGTGGAGAAAAAATACTTCAGTTCATAGATACCCAGTGAAGTGTGTACATATTTATTAGAAGTGACACGACTAATAGTGGATTCGTGCATTTCAATATCTTCGGCAACATCTTTTAAAATAAGAGGCTTCAGGTGGGTGGGGCCATATTTGAAAAAATCTGCCTGGAATTTGAGAATAGAATCCATCACTTTAAAAATGGTACGCTGTCGTTGGTGGAGAGATTTGATAAACCAACCTGCATCTTTGAGCTTTTCCTTGATATATCTTTTTGAGTCTTTTCCCATCTCTTCCTCATCCTGCAACAAATTCTGCAACTCGGAAGAGAGTTTTAAATTGGGGACATCCTCTTCGTTGAGAAACACTACTAGTTCACCGTCAATGTTACGCACATATACGTCAGGAACTACGTAATTGGTCGCCTCATTATTGTATGGCAGTCCGGGGTAAGGTGTGAGCTCACTTGTGATATATTCTATAGTTCTCACTACTTCAGGGCGTTTTTTTCCAGTTGCCTGACAAATCGCTTTATAGTTTCTGGTTTGCAACAGGTTTAAGTGATGCTGCACTATTTCTGCCGCCAGCGAGTCGGCAAGTCCTTTACGTTCAAGCTGCAAAAACAGCGATTCACTGACGTCCCGTGCTGCAATACCTGGTGGGTCAAGATCCTGAATAACTTCCAGTATGTATTCGGCAGAATCATGGTCACATTTGGTGTCTGCCATGACTTCTTCGAGGGTACATTCCAGAAAACCGTAACGATTGAGATTGCCAGCTATAAAAAGGGCGATGTCCCACTCGTCTGCATCCAGTTCCGCATGGGCAAGCTGCCACTGCAGGTAAGCAAGAAGGCTGGGTTTTTCTGAGATAAAATCGAATTGGCTCGGGGCATCAGCGGGCGGGGTCTCATGGGAAAAGGAGACATTTGAGTCAAAGGTGTTGGCGTAATCGTCCCAGTTGGTCTCAGGGACGGTATCTTCAACCCGAACCTGTTCTGTGTGATCTTTTTCTCTTTGTTCGCTAAGTTTGGGAGCTTCTTCCGTAGAAGAAAGACTCTGCTGATTACCGGGTTGCAGGTCAGCAAGAGAGGTGTCCTCTTCGAGACCGGGATTTTGTTCTATTTCAGCTTGCAGAGCGTCGGAGAGCTCCAGGCGGTTCATTTGCAACAGTTTGATGGCGAGGCGCAATTGAGGCGTCATCACCAGTTTTTGCGTCAGCTTAAGCTGTTGTCGAAGTTCCAGAGCCATAGGCAGTAGTTATCTACATTTGAAAATTTTCACCAAGATACATTTTCTTGGCAACTTTACTTTCGATAATGTCGTCCGCTACTCCGCTGGTTAAAATCTTTCCGGAGCTCATGATGTATGCAAAATCACACACCTGTAGCGTCTCGCGAACATTGTGATCAGAAATAAGGACACCAAGTCCCTTTTCTTTCAGGCCAATGATCAGATTCTGCAAATCGGCCACTGCCAGTGGATCAATTCCGGCAAATGGTTCATCAAGAAGAATAAATTGGGGACGAGTGGCAAGGGCACGCATTATTTCAACTCTGCGCCGTTCTCCACCAGATAGGGCGTGTCCTTTGTTTTGCCTGAGATAGTCAATTTTAAGATCGTTCATCAATTCGTCGATGCGATGGGTGATCTCATTTTTTGCGAGTCCTAATGCTTCGAGCACAATCCGTACATTTTCTTCAACGGTGAGTTTCTTGAAAACAGAAGGTTCCTGGGCCAGATAAGAAATACCCTTTTGAGCGCGCATATGAATGGGGAAATTGGTGATCTCTTCGTTATTCAACAGCACGCGGCCGCCATCGGGACGGATAAACCCGGCAATGGAGTAAAAAGAAGTCGTTTTTCCTGCTCCGTTTGGTCCTAAAAGGCCAACTACAGAACCGGTATTGACCTGTAGACTGACTCCGTCAACCACCGTACGGTTTCGGTAACGCTTGACTATTTTATCGGTTTCAAGTTGTGCCATAATTCTTATCTGATGGCGTTGTAAAAACTCTCCATCTTCTTCGTTATTGCAAATTTACTGTTACTGTGGCGTAAGGGTTGCTCTTACTCGCCCGGATTGTCGCTCACCGGTTTTCGGGTCAACCGTTGTTGACGCTTTGCCTCCAATCACTTCGGAGCGTCCCTCGTCAAGGTAATAAATAATGGTGTTACCTGTTACCAGGTTCGTGTCCTGCCATGCTTTGGCTCCACCACTGAGGATCACTTTACGTTCTTTAGACAGGTAGTTCATGGTTTTTCCCGTTCCCAGCCACTCGCCCTTCGTGATTTCTACGTTTCCCTCACATCTGAGACGTTCGACTTCCTGCTTTTTTCCTTTATCGGCAGCTGTATAATAAACGGTCATTTTGTCGGCTCTTATCCGCACATCCGCTTGGCTGGCATCAACATTTCCGGAAAAAAGGACATTGTTGCTTGCTTCAAGTGATGTCATATGATCAGCTTCTATGGTAATGGGTGCGCTGGCAGCCCATGAAAAGCTACTATGGCAAAGCAATAGAACTACTGAAATTATTATGTATATTGTTTGTTTTAGCTTCACAAAAATCCTCATATTTAAGACAAAACATATTCAATGCAAATATCAAGCCTAATATACAACTGCTCAGAACGAAAGTAAAGAAGTCTGGTGCAGAAGACAAAAGAAAGATTTCTTTACTTCGTTGGTTTCTGTCTGTAAAATGGTAAGATATTGTATCGTCATGATTTAAAAGATAATACGTAAGCCTTGGATGGACCTGTTGCTTTAAGATTTTTGTGCACTTGCATGAGCACGATGTCAAAATAGGGATTTGCCGAATTCTTACGATAATGCTGTATGCAGCAAAAGGAAAATAAAATGCAGGAAAGTGTAGACAGAGCTAGAGGCCTTATCGAATCCCTCCCTTATATGCAGGAGTTTCGCCATAAAACGGTGGTTATCAAATATGGTGGCCATGCCATGGTCGATGAAAATCTGAAAAAGCAATTTGCCCTCGATATTATTCTTATGAAACATATCGGTATCAATCCTGTTATTGTCCATGGTGGCGGGCCTCAGATCAACCAGCTTCTTGATCGTTTGGAAATCAAACCCAGTTATGTGCAGGGGATGCGTGTCACCGACGGGGAAACCATGAGCGTGGTGGAGATGGTACTGGTTGGAAAGGTCAACAAAGAAATTGTTGGCAGTATCAATCACTGTGGCGGAAAGGCGGTGGGGCTTTCCGGACGTGATGGTGATCTTGTCTGTGCAGAAAAATTAAAGGTCAGTAAAAAAAATGACGAGGCTTTGCAGGATGCACCTCCCGAGCTGATTGATCTTGGTCGTGTTGGCCAGGTAACTCAAATAAATCCGGAAGTTTTACAGGCACTTGATGAACAGGATTTTATACCGGTTATTGCGCCTGTTGGTGTCGGTGAGGATGGGCAGGCGTTTAATATTAACGCAGATCTTGTGGCGGGTGCAGTTGCTGGTGAGCTGAAGGCAGCAAAACTTATCCTGCTAACCGATGTGGCGGGTGTTCAGGATGGTGAGGGCACACTGCTCAAATCGTTAAAGAAGGAAGACCTTGAAGGCTTTATCGCCGACGAGACTATAGCGGGTGGGATGATTCCCAAAGTCCGTTGCTGTGCTGATGCTCTGAGTCGTGGGGTACGAAAAACTCATATTCTGGATGGTAGAATAGAACATGCCATTCTTCTTGAGATGTTTACTAAAGAAGGAATTGGAACGGAGATAGTCTAAAGCGGGCAAGCCCGCAAGGCTATTAGACTGAAGGCTTTAAGG
>JAOZLI010000059.1 GCA_029934915.1 Desulfocapsa sp.
GATTTGAGTTAAACTTTTCTCATTTTTGTACAAGAACAGGCCTGTGGTAATCCCACCCATTCAAGAAACAACAACAGTAGCTAGATCCGGTCAACCTGCAAAGCCACTATAATATTTTGCTCCAACGCCACCTGTACCCTCAACAAATCCCCCGTTTTCACCTCGAGCTTTTGTAACTCCGCGCTCGTAGATTCCTTCTGGATCCGCCCACACAGATAGTTCAGACAAAAAATTGGTTTAAACGGTAGAATACAACCATTATCTGCGAGAAAACAGCATTCAACATCATCTGTACGCTCAATTCTAACATCCACACCCGCGAGCATATTCATAAGCAGCTGAATCACATCGTTGTTTTCATGCCCCATATAGGCACTACAGCAACCTCCTTTAGGCGTTGCAGCACAGACGGAACAGTTTTTCCCCATTTCCATAGCTGTCATGTGTGCATCAAGTGCCTCCACGGCCTCTTGCAAGGTTTCAATGGATGCACGTATCCTATCCTGTGCCAGCAGTGATTTTCCGTAAGTGGAGTAGAGTTCTCTCGCTTTATCGAGTTTTTCAGGGCCGTTTCCGCAATAACAACGAGTAATGATTTCCTGATAGCTTAGTGCCATGTTAGTTTGTCTCCTTCCCACCCATAAACTCGCGCCAGATAGGAGCAGCTACAACGCCACCACCTTTCCCCTGTCCAAGGCTGGTATTATCGTCATGGCCGATCCACACCCCGCCAAGAAGTTGTCCACGAAATCCTACAAACCAGGCGTCTCTATTCTTATTCGTGGTACCCGTTTTTCCACCTGCCACTCCGGGGACTCCTGCAGCGCGTCTTCCTGTTCCCCTTACTATTACTTCCATCAAAATTCCCTTTATCTCTTCTGCAACTTTCCGGTCAAGCACCTGCCGGGATTCTGTTTTAGTGCGATGGACTATTTCACCACTGTTTTTTACAATTTTAGTTATCAAAACAGGGGTAGTATACTTCCCCTTCGTAACAAAAGGCCCATATGCAGCTGTTATATCAAGCAGTGACACACCTGTAGCACCAAGTGCCAGGGACAGATCAGAGGCAATAGGAGGATGAATACCAAATTGTTCAGCCAGCCTTTGCACACGTTTAATCCCAACTTTCTGGAGAAGTTTGATAGCCACGATATTACGGGACTGCACCAGCGCTTCACGTAACGTAGTCTCCCCATAATGCTTACCACTAAAATTTCTAGGCTGCCAGGGTTTACCATCCTTCCCCGCTATGGAAAAAGGAGCATCCATAATGGTGGTTTGGGGGCTCATTCCGTCTGTAAATGCTGCGCTGTACAACAGGGGTTTAAAAACTGACCCAGCCGACCGCCTGGCCTGCGTTGCTCTATCAAAGGCGCTGTTATTAAAATTCAGCCCTCCTACCAATGCACGAACCCTGCCGGTTTCAGCGTCCATTATAATTGCAGCCCCCTGCACCTTTTTTTTCCCTTGAAAATTCTTTGCGATTCCACTTCGCAAAGCCTTTACAGCCATTCTCTGCAGGTTGGTATCCATACTGGTATACACTTTCACCCCGGCTCTATTGAGTGACGTTCCAAGAATTTGCTCAGCCTGTTTTCGCACCAACTGAATAAAGTATCCATCTTCTCCCTGCTTTGCTCGTTTCCCATGTGCCAGTTGAACAGGCTGTTCAAAAGATGTACGAGCCTGCGAGGCGTCAAGATAACCATCAGCAACCATACGGTTCAAGACATAACGCTGTCTCTTTCTGGCAGCTTCCATATGTTTATCCGGTGCATATCTGCTTGGCGCCTGTGGCAATCCTGCAAGAAGAGCTGCTTCGCCAACGTTAAGATTGCGGGCTGACTTATCAAAATACCGCCTTGCAGCAGCCTCCACCCCATAGGCACCACTTCCCAAATATATCTGATTGAGATAAATATGAAGGATATCCTCTTTAGAAAGCAGTGTATCAATACGCCAGGCAAGGATTGCCTCTTTAAATTTACGCAAATAGGTTTTTTCAGGACTTAACAGCAGAGATTTTGCGACCTGCTGAGTAATGGTGGATCCACCCTGTGCACGGCGTCCGCTTTTCAGGTTGTTTATCGCTGCCCGAAATACCGACCAGAGATCAAGACCCGGGTGAGAAAAAAATCGACTATCCTCTGCTGCCACAAAGGCCTGTGGTAAATAAGCGGGCATATCAGACAACGGAATAACGGTTCTGTTTTGTTGGTAAATTCTGGAGATCACCCTCCCGTGGCGATCCAGAATTTCCGAAGCTTGAACGGGCTGGTACTCTGCAACAGTACGGATATCAGGAATTTTCAAGAGGGCAAGAATAAGGAGCAGCCCTCCTATAAAGAGGGTTAGACTCAGGCAAATACTAAACAAAAAGCCGATGATATGTTTCTCGTTCAGCGGCTTTTTGTAAACAGTTTTTGTTTTATTTGCGCCCCTTACTGGGGATTTCTTTTTTACTGGCGGCACAGATCAAATTACCCAAAGACACCCTTAAAAAAGAAAAAGAAGACCATAGCCATAAGAGCTCCGGCCGGTAGGGTTACTATCCAGGAAATAATAATATTGAAAACAACCCGCAGATCAAGCGCTCCAATACCACGAGCAAGCCCAACACCCAAAACAGAGCCAACTAAAATATGGGTGGTTGAGACGGGGAGGCCGGTACGAGAGGCAAGAACAACAGTACTTGCCGCTGCAAGTTCTGCGCAAAAACCACGAGAGGGGGTAAGTTCTGTGATTTTCGTGCCCACAGTCAACATGACCTTATAGCCAAGAGTAATAAGCCCCACCACAATACCGGTACCACCGACAACAAGAATCCAGACAGGCATGTCAGATTTCTGCATCACCTCACCACCAGAGCTGACAATACTGATAACGGCAGCAAGAGGTCCGATACCGTTAGCCACATCATTGGAGCCATGGGCAAAGGCCATGGAACAGGCGGTAAACAACATCATAGGGGTAAATACTTTTTCAACACTGGCAAAGTGGAAATCCCGATCAGCTTCAGGATCCTCCTTTACTTTACGGATAAAGAACCAGCCAATTCCAGCTGTAATTAAGCCTATAAGAACAGCAAGCATAAAACTCTGCATGGCTGTAAGATCAATATGCAAATGCTTGAGGCCCTTAAACAGAGTAACCAGAGAGATGACAAATCCCACCAGAAACACGTAAAACGGAGCATATCTCTTAGCACTTTTCAGGGGATTATCACTATTAAAAATGAGCTTTCGTATGGACATTACCAGAAGAAAGGCGATGGTTCCACCAATGAGAGGGGAAATCACCCAACTTGCAACAATCTTAGCAACTTTTCCCCAATTCACTGCTTCCGGCCCGATGCCAACCATACAAAATCCGATAAGAGCACCAACAATGGAATGGGTTGTGGAAACGGGCCAACCACGGGTTGAGGCCAGCATTAACCAGACTCCAGCCGCAAGCAATGCTGCCAGCATTCCGTACACCAGGATTTCAGGAGTTGCCACAATTGAGGTGGGATCAATAATTCCTTTACGAATAGTGGACGTCACATTTCCACCTGCCAGCACGGCTCCGGCAAATTCAAATATGATGGCAATACAAATTGCCTGTTTTACGCTAACGGCCCCTGCCCCTACGGAGGTTCCCATGGCATTGGCCAGATCATTGGCCCCGACCCCCCAGGTCATGTACAGGCCGAAAATAATGGCCAGTATCATAAAGATGGTTCCGTATGCTGCTATAATTTCCATTTTTCTTTCTCTCTATTCCCTTAAAAAGACAAACTATTAGTCGATGGACTCATAAAAAGACCATTCACCACAAAGGACACGAAGAGCACGAAGTTAAAAGACTAAAACATCCTTTTCCTTTTTTTCGTGACCTTCGTGTTTTTCGTGATCGAAACATTTGTTACAAGCTCATCTTAGGTGATTTACAAAAAAGAATATACCCGATTTGCTTGTCTTTTTCTCCGTCTTCTTCGTTGTCGCAATAGTTACATAGCGCTGCTATGCGCCTATTGCCACGCCTCGAATACGAACAAAAATCCTGCACAAAACAGGTATATTCTTTTCTTCCAATCACCTTATTTCGACAAAAACAACAATAAGCGATCGGCCATATTTTCTGAATGATCGGAGATATCTCCAACTTCTTCAATTATTTTATACCAGAACATAACAGACACCGGATCAAGCTCTTTTTCAGCCATAAACAACTTTCTATTCACCTGTTTAAGCATCCCATCGATATTATGTTCTTCTTTACGTACAGCCTTGATCATTTCCATAACTCGGGTATGCTCCTTGCCCGAGAAACCCACATGAACAAGCTCATCAAGCTCTTCAATCATGGTCTGCGCCTGCAAACAAATGGCCACGGTACTTTTTAACAACTCATCAAAACCCTCCTGGATAGCCGCAGGGACCAACATATCACGGCTTTCCAGAATTTGAGCTATTTTTTCTGCACCATCGGCAATGGCATCCTGTTCATTAAGCAGGCTCAAAAGATCCTTTCTATCAACGGGCAAAAGAAGCGTATTGGGCATATTCTGACGATACTCAGACTTCACCTTATCAGCCTCTGTCTCACGCGTATTGATCTGCTTTACAATAACGTTCACAGCAACCTGATCTTTTCCAGCTAAGGCCGCAAAAAGATCGGGAAGGAGAACAACACATGAAATAACAATCCCCATATGTTTCTGCACCAGCTTAAAAGGTGATTTACGTAATAATCCAGCCAAGGGACTCGTCGATTTTATGACCATATTTCCTCCACAGAAAGTCGATTTAAGAATACTTTGAGACAATAAAAATTCCCCAAAGTGCCTTAAGACATTTCATTTATTATCTTTAATAAGGGCTCAGCCGGATAACTTAAAGGAATCATCTTTCCCCTGATCTGCATATACAAACTCGGTCCATCCGGATGCCCACTATATATAATATGATGTCCCTTAATATTACCAGCATTTTTCCAGAAACTGTTGAAAGGATCAAGGGGTGTATGCCCCACCACAAATGGTGCTCGTTTGGGTAAACCCAGACTTTCTCTAAAACCTTTTACATCCCTTTTCTCATAGCCGGCCAGATAATGTGAACGCTTGATTCTGTTGGTGAGAATCTCCTTAAAATATTTGGGATGCTGACGCAAATGAACAATTTCTTTGTGGGTGAGTTTTTTCCTTGGCGGTGCAGCATGGCAGGCTGCGCAGGATCCTGTTTTCATAACCACGGGCAACAAATCATAAAACCTCTGCATCTCCGCAACGTAAGTTTCCCCACGCAACTCCTGTAAACGTTTACGCATGAGGACACCCTGGAGTATCCCATTTTTACTGATATTTCTATTAAAACTGTCATGATTACCAAGAAGATAAAAGAAATGTTCAGGAAAGTGACATTTCATTTTAAAAATCAGATCCATCATCAAAATGGAACTGTCCATGGAATCCATTTCTCCTGTCACCTCCGAATGCACCGCATCCCCAAGAATAATCAACGAAGCACTACTCACGCCAAGATGTGCCAGCAGGCAATTCTCTGTTAAAATCTTCAGGAGATTATCAATATTTGCATGCAGATCCCCCACAATAAGAAGTGTCTGATCATCAGGTATTGTAAGCAAAGCACCAAGTTCCCCAGACTTAAGGGAATCACGATGAACTTCATGGTGCAGAATTTCATTCACTTCCCGTATGGTGGACAAAGCGTCATCCGGCGAAAGCAAAGTGATATCGCCGCCAAATATTTCACGAATGGCGGTCACCGCATGAAAACGGTTTGTACTTAACCGTTCCCGAATATCCTGATCACCACTCCTGACAATCTGCACAACGGTCTTCATGTCCTGAGGAATAAAGATCAAATCGCCCTTCTTATTGGTTATGGTCAGATGACGCTTACTGATATCACTTCCAAAATGAAATATTTCATCAAACTGGTGATTATCACGTCCTATAAGTACCGTATCGCCCACGCGAATCCTGGCAAAACCATACATAGCATCGGTGGAACAGTCCTTAGATCTGGCAATAACCCAATTTTTCTGAATATGCTTTTTTTTCACTCCCTTGGGGATCTCCGGACGCAAAACAAAGTGCTGACTGCCGATGATCATTTCAAAGGTCTTTCCGTCATGCGGAATGCGGCATTCCCTGGCGATTTCCTGCAATTCGTCCGTCATCGTGAACCAGTTCACCGGTTCCTCATGGGATATCAGCCACTTCCATCCTGCCAGAGTAGTTAAATCCGGCTTAAAGTCAGAACTCGCCTCAGCCCAGGCCGGAACATTGACATCATCCTTTTCGGCAATACGCATGGGCACTTTACTTAAACCCTCCCGAACATATACCTGCATCCCCGCCTGATCCATATAAAGTGCCACTTCCCGATAGATATCAGATTGGCGTGTTACCATGTCATAGGTAAGGTTTTTATCCACCGGAAAATAACCTTCTTTATGTCTGGCCATTCGGCGCTTATAAATTTTTGCAGGATCTGGCAACAAGAATTCAAAGATATAACGGGTACGATAGTTCACCTGAAAAAGAGAGTTGCTGCGGGGTGGGATCTGAATTCTATCCAGCTCCAGGAAAAGTGGTTCTTCTGCATCAAGCCACTCTTTGTCAAAAACGGTCAAGGCCTCGTCGTAGCCTTTAAAGGGAAAACCAAGATGCACTTCCCGTGGTTTGTAGGTAAGGGTCTGATCTTTCCACCACCCTTTACGGGTAAGATCCACATACCCTTCATTGGGCCAGCCGTGAACCTTGTTGATATAATAAGTTTTCCCCGCTCCTGGCGGGCCAGTTACCACCAGCTGTACAAATTTCAGGCGGGCGGGCAATTGTACCCCACGGATTTCCTGTAAATCTTTTATGGGAATAAGCTTTTTTTTGAGGGGATTTGTTGTCATGGATACAAAGAAACCCTAAGGGAAAATTTATTAATCTGCTATAGTCCGTCTGTAAAGTGTTGTATACAGTTTAGCATAAACTGTAATACTAGGTAAACTTGATTTTTAAAAAATCCAATACTCAGTCTCCATGTCGAAAATTAAAGTCTTACCAGAACAACTGGCCAACCGTATTGCCGCAGGAGAAGTGGTGGAGCGCCCCGCTTCCGTGGTGAAAGAACTGATCGAGAATAGTCTTGATTCCGGTGCCACACGTATTGAGATCGAAATCGAGGGCGGCGGCACCAGACTCATCCGTGTTATTGACAATGGCGAAGGGATGGTGGAAGACGATGTACTCCTCTGCCTTGAACGTCATGGGACATCAAAAATCACAACGGATGAAGATCTTGAGGCCATCAGCACCTTGGGATTTCGGGGTGAGGCAATTCCCTCCATGTCCTCCGTCTCAAGAATGACCATTACCTCAAGGGTGCAGACGGCCGACCTTGGCACCACAGCCATTCTCAATTACGGGAAATTATACAAATTTCACGAGACTGGTTGTGCACGTGGCACGATCATGGAGATTCGCAACCTCTTTGGCAATACCCCGGCCAGAAAAAAATTTCTCCGCACCAATCGTACCGAAATTGGCCATATTGATGAGGTTGTAAAAAATTACGCACTGGCTGCCCCCAAGGTGGATTTTCGACTACGTATTGACGACAGACAGACATTACATCTTGATTCCAATCAGAATATCCCTGAACGCCTTGGGGGAGTGCTTCACTATTCCGGTGACTTTATTGAGATACGGAGCTCAACGGCAAAGACCTTACCCAGACTTACAGGTTTTCTTATTCCACCGGATGCTCCTGTCAAAGGATCTGCACGTATTAAACTACTCGTCAATGGCAGGTCAGTAAAAGATAGAATGCTCGCCCATGGAGTAAGCGAAGGCTTGCGTGGCTTTTTGATGAAAGGCAAAAATCCTGCAGGACTTCTCCATCTGCATATTGATCCAGCTGAAGTGGACGTGAATGTCCATCCCACCAAACAGGAAGTACGATTCAGGCGCAGTCAGGATATTCATCAACTTATTGTGCAGACAATTCAGGAAGGAATGCAGGGATACCAACAGACCTTACAACGTTCTTTTTTCAAACCGGCACCGCATCCCGTACGTCCGCCTGAACCTCCTCCGCCTTCACAGACATTTATCAAGCCATCAGAGCCTGCCGGGGAACCTACCACGGCGGAGCCTCTTCCCGTTTCCAGCCCTAGCTCTACCCCTAGCCCGAGTCCCAGACAGAATATTCCTGTGACAGCGTCCGCACCTGTAAAAACGGCAAACATCCCAACACCTGCCGTGACCATAGCAGCACCTGAAGGGCATGGTCTGAAAGTAATCGGCCAATATCAAAACCTCTATATTTTCTGTCGATCTGCCACCGGACTACTAGTTATCGACCAGCATGCTGCCCATGAGCGTTTGCTCTTTGAAAAACTGAAGAAACAATTCCTGGAAGGAACAATCACCCGCCAGACACTCCTGTTTCCTGAAACAGTGGAGCTCTCTTTAGCAGATAGCCGCAAGGTTGAACAGCATATGGATGCCATTGACAAAATGGGATTTTCCATCCGGGATTTTGGAGATAATGCCTATGTCATTTCCGCCGTCCCAGCCCTTGGAAGCCATATTTCCCCGTCGGATCTGTTGCTGGATGTGCTTGAGCAGTTTGGTAATGCACAGAGCAGCAGTATAACAGGATCCCTCCTGGAGGATATCTTGGCCTCCATGGCCTGTAAAGCGGCAGTAAAAGCTGGGGATTCTCTGAAAGAGAAAGAGATTGAGGCGCTACTGAATAATATGGCACGAGCAGATCTGTTTTCTCACTGCCCCCATGGCCGTCCCGTCTTAAAACAATTTTCAGATACTGATATTCAAAAATGGTTTCACCGAACGTGAGAGGGAAAATTCTACTAGCTATTCTTTGCAGTTTTTTTGCCATTTCCGGCTGTTCAAAAAAACCGGTGGGACGCCTGATAGAGACCACAGCCTATTGCGGATGTTCCAAATGCTGTTCCTGGGAACGGGGGAGCTGGGCCTACCTGAAACTCGATTTCTGGAACCGTTATGTCAGTGCCGGCAAGGGAAAAGGCCGGGATTACACCGGACAAACGGCAAATGGCGAATACCCGGAAGAGCCAGATCCTGGTTTTTTTTCCATGGATACCGTCGAACACCCATGGATGATTCCACAACGTCTTATTCTTTTCCCCTGGTATTTTCTCCCGGAAGATGGCACCATCGCCGCAGACACAAAATACTACCCCTTTGGCACACGAATGCATGTCCCGGGATATGGCTGGGGAGTGGTTGAAGATCGGGGCGGGGCCATTAAAGGGCCCGACCGAATTGATCTCTACTTTAACTCACATTCCGAAGCCCTTGAATGGGGACGCAGAAAACTATATATCACCATTGAAAAACCGTAACTATTCAGCATGATAGGCTGAAGGCATTTAGACTATTAGGAAGAAACCTCAACTTTAACCAATACTCTTTCATGAAAAAACAGATAAAAATAATAGGTGCAGGTCTGGCAGGATGCGAAGCCGCCTGGCAGGCTGCGGAACGAGGATGTTCTGTACAACTCTTCGAGATGAAACCCAAAAAATTCAGTCCGGCGCATAGTTCTCCTGATCTGGCCGAGCTTGTCTGCAGTAATTCGCTACGCTCAAATGCTCCAACTTCTGCGGTTGGCTTACTCAAGGTTGAAATGCGGAAAATGAATTCACTGTTAATGCAGATTGCCGATGAAACGGCAGTCCCGGCAGGCCAGGCCCTGGCCGTTGATCGCGATATTTTTTCACGGCGTGTTACAGAAAAAATAACAAATCATACAGATATCGAACTTATAACCGAGGAACAGATTGACCTGGATCCTAATTCTGATATCCAAACCATTCTGGCCACGGGTCCACTCACCTCAGAGGCTATGGCCGATTCCTTAGCCACACTCACCGGCAAGGATCGACTGGCATTTTATGATGCCATTGCCCCCATTGTCACGGCAGAATCCTTAAATATGGATATTATATATTCAAAATCACGCTGGCAGGATGGACCGGGTGACTATCTGAACTGCCCTTTTGATAAAGAGCAATATCTTGCATTTATTAATGCCTTGGGGGAAGGAGACACAGTCCCTCTCAAAGACTTTGAGGAAGCCAAGTATTTTGAAGGCTGCCTGCCCATCGAAGTGATGCAATCACGTGGGGAAGATACGCTTCGTTACGGCCCCATGAAACCGGTGGGATTACGGAACCCAAAAACAGGCAAAGATCCCTATGCCGCTGTGCAGTTGCGCATGGAAAACAAAGAGGGGACTCTTTTAAATCTGGTGGGTTTTCAGACCAAACTCACCTACCCTGAACAAAAACGAATTTTCAGAATGATACCGGGAATGGAAGATGTGGAATTTGAACGCCTGGGCTCTATCCAT
This sequence comes from Desulfocapsa sp., assembly GCA_029934915.1. GTDB lineage: Bacteria > Desulfobacterota > Desulfobulbia > Desulfobulbales > Desulfocapsaceae > Desulfocapsa. The sequence goes on from JAOZLI010000059.1 coordinate 10,410, forward strand.
CGCAACACCTTTGTCTGCGCTCCGCTGCTTCTCAATTCGTCCCTGCAACTTAAAAACCATCCGAATATTTATCTGGCCGGCCAACTTTCAGGGGTAGAGGGCTACGTGGAATCCACTGCCATGGGACTGCTTGCCGGATTTAATGCTGCGCGAACATGTTTTGGACAGGAACTTATCCCGCCACCACCAACCACATCTTTTGGCGCACTGATCAAACACCTCACCGAAACGGATCCCGACTGTTTTCAACCATCCAATGTGAATTTTGGCTTATTTCCCGCCTGGGAGAAAAAAGTTCCGAAAAAATTACGGGGAGAAAAACGCAGGGAAATATCCATGGCTGCCATGGATGAGTGGTTTGAACAGCTCAAGATTCTATAGATATTAGAGCCTGAAAGTTGTATCAACCAGGCTTTAACGACGCCAACGGTAGCGGGACCGGTTACACCCCACAATAGGCTGGCGATTACTCGCCCGAACTGTGGTACCACTACGTGTCCGAACCGGCCAATTGACACGATGGGACTTGTGAGTCTTTCAGTCACTCACCCACGGGGTAACACTTGCCAATTTCATCCCTGCACCGGATTTAGCTCAACACGAGCAGCGCCTTGCTCTCTGACTTGTTCCAGACAGTAACAGGTACGTAGTCATACTGGAGGAATGGGGCAGAAATGCATTTTTTGCATACGACTTCGTTCAAGCCTGTATTGCCTGAAGCCAAAGCGTTTGCTTCTATATTTTTTCAGTAGTTTGCGTTCTACAGCCAACTTGTTTTAGCTGTCTTTA